>JACCSF010000352.1 GCA_013813135.1 Thermoleophilaceae bacterium
CGGTCGAGCTGGCGCAGGGCGCCGCGCGTCGACGGCGCCTGGCCGCGCCGGCCCTCGAGCGTGGCGGCGAGCAGCTCCAGGTCCTGGCCGGTGTCCACGTCGAGTGCGAGCGTGGGCACCCGCTCGACCGAGCAGGTCACGCCGGCCGCACGTGCCGCCTCCGCGTGACGCTCACAGCTGCCGGGCCCGAAGGCCGGCTCGATCGCGTCCGGAGGACTCAGCAGCAGCGCGTTCGTGCCCTCGCCGTGGCGGTCCGGCACGATCACCGCGCCGAGGGCCTTCTGCTGGCCGCGGCGCAGCAGGGCTGCGACCTCGCCCGGATCGAGCAGCGGCGTGTCGCCGGGCACGAGCAGCACTCGCGCGAAGCCGCGCGCCTGCGCATGGCGGATGCCGATCACGGCGGCCGCGGACTGCCCCGACTGCTCGGTGTCGAGCAGCACCTGTACGCGCTCGCCGAGCGCGGCCGATTCGGCCACTCGGTCCGCCGTGACCACCGCGACCGAATCGAGGCCGGGCACGCGCCGCAGCGAAGACAGCACGTCCGAGAACATCGCCTGCGCGAGCGCCTGCCGCGAGCCCGCGCCGAGCGCGGACCCGAGGCGCTGCTTAGCAGAGCCGAAGCTCTTCACGGGAAGGATCGCGATGGTGCTCATCGGAGACCGGAGCAGAGTGGGGCGAGAGTAGCGCGAAGCGCCGCCCGGTCGCTCGTCAGGTCCCGAGAGTGCGCCCAAAGTCCAGGATCTTTCGTGCCACCTGCCCCATGCGGTCGGGTCCGTCCATCAGCGTGTCGGTGACGAGGTGGGGAAGGTCGCCGGCGGGTTCGTCGGCGACCACCCCGTCGACCAAGTCGGCGTAGGCGCTCGCGATCCCGGTCGCGCTGAGCTCAATCCCGGCCCAGGCGCAGAAGTGCTCGCTCGGGCCCTTCACTGAGCGACCGTCCACGAACGGGCTGACCGCGACCACCGGCGCCGGCGCGCCCGCCACGGCCTCGCGCATCCCGGGCAGCGCCAGGATCGGGCCGATCGAGATGACCGGGTTCGACGGCCCGATCACGATCAGCGCCGCGTCGGCGAGCGCGGCCAGCACATCGTCCGTGGGCCGCGCCGCCTCGAGTCCGTCGAGCTCCACGCCCTCGACCGGCGGAGCGGCACGCTCCACGATCATGTACTCCTGGAACGGCAGCGTCCGGCTGCCATGGCGCACGCGCGTGGCCACCGGCTCGTCCGCCATCGGCAGCACGCGTGCTCCCACGCGCATCGCGTCGACCACTGCGGCGTGCGCCTTGGTCAGCCGCTGTCCGGAGCGCAGCTCCTCGGTCCGGATCAGGCACATCGCGAGGTCGCGGTCGCCGAGCCGGAACCAGGCCGGCCGACCGGCCGCCTCGAGCGCGTCCATGACCTTCCATGTGTCGTCGCGCAGCCCGTAGCCACGCTCGTCGATCTCGTCGGCGAGCCAGTACGTGACCAGGTCCGGGTCCGGCGCCACGTGCACGCCGTGGACCTCGGCGTCGTCACCGGTGTTGGCGACCACCACCAGGTCATCGCATTCGTCGAGCAGCCCGCGGGCGAGCTTGGCGCCGCCCGTTCCTCCGGAGAGCAGGACGACGGTCAGGCGGGTACGCCCTCGGGCCAGCCGTCGACGAAGATGTCGAGCACGAGGTCGGCGCCCTCGGCCGAGTAGCCGTCGAGGCCCGTGATGCCCGCCTCGGCCAGCACCTCGTCGTCGATGAAGGTGTTGCCGGTGGTCGAGCGCGGGTCGCGCACGAGGATCGCGTGAGCGGCGTCGGCGAGGATCTCGGGCTTGCGGGCGCGCGCCATCGCCTCATCCCCGCCGAGCAGGTTCTGCACCGCGGCGGTCGCGATGATCGTGCGCGGCCACAGGCAGTTGGCCGCGATGCCGGCCTCGGCCTCGTCGGCGGCCACGCCGAGCGTGATCATCGTCATGCCCATCTTCGAGAGCGTGTAGGCGCTGTGGCCGGCGAGCCAGCGCCGGTCGACGGAGAGCGGCGGCGACAGCGTGAGCACGTGGGCGTGATCGGACTCGCGCAGGTGCGGCAGGCACGCCTGCGTGACCACGAACGTCCCGCGTGGGTTGATCTGCTGCATCAGGTCGAAGTGCTTGGCGGGCAGGTCGCGCATGGGGGAGAGGTTGATCGCGCTGGCGTTGTTCACGACCAGGTCGATGCCGCCGAAGCGCTCAGCGGTCTGGGCGGCGGCCGCCTCGACCGCCTCGGCGTCGCGGATGTCTCCGACGATCGGCAGCGCCTCGCCGCCCGCCGCCTCGATCTCCTCGGCTGCGCTGAAAACCGTTCCGGGCAGCTTCGGATGCGGCTCCGCGGTCTTCGCCATCAGCGCGACCTTGGCGCCGTCCCGCGCGGCCCGCAGCGCGATCGCCAGGCCGATCCCGCGGCTGCCCCCGGACATGAACATGACACGGCCATCGAGGCTCATGCGGGAAATCTAGCCGCAAGCGCTGGCTCGGCCGAGTGCGCGCGGATGGCTATCTCCACATCAGCGGCAGCACGTCCTCGCGGAACTGCTCGAGGAAGCGCAGCTGGTCGGGTCCCGGCGCGTGCAGAAGCAGGTCCTCGAAGCCGAGGTCGATGTAGACGCCGATCTGCTCGACGACCTCCTCCGGGTCGTGGGAGCAGATGAAGCGGCTGGGCGCCTGGTCCACGTTCGCGTCCGCGACCCGCTCCATCTCGATCGGGTCCTCGATGCCCTCCTTCTGCTCCGGCGCCAGGGCGAGCGCCGCCCAGGGGTGGGTGTTCTCGAACGCCTTGTCGCGGTCGCGGTCGTAGGAGAGCTTGATCTCGATCATGCGGCGGATGCCGGCCGGGTCGCGCCCCGCCGACTCCGCCCCCTCCGCGACCTTCGCGAGCAGCTCGTCGTAGAGCTTGGGATCCTTTCCGCTCGTGCAGATGAACCCGTCTCCCACGCGGCCGGCGAGCTTGGCGGCAAGCGGGCCCGATGCGGCCACGTAGACCGGGACCGGCTCGTCGGGCCGGTCGTAGATCGTGGCCTTGCGCGTGCGGTAGTACTCGCCCTCGAAGTCCACGCGCTCCTCGCTCCAGAGCCGCCGGATCAGCTCGATCGCCTCGGCCAGGCGCTGGCGGCGCTCCTTCCGGCCCGGGAACTCGCCTCCCGTGACGGGGGTCTCGTTCATCGCCTCGCCGGTGCCCACCCCGAGGAACACGCGCCCGGGCGTCAGGCAGCCGAGCGTGGCGAACGACTGCGCGACGACAGAGGGGTGATAGCGCAGCGTGGGCGTCAGGACGCTCGTGCCGAGCAGCATGGTCGACGTGCGCTGGCCCGCGGCGCCCAGCCAGGGGATCGCCGCGGGCGAGTGGCCGCCGTGATGGCGCCACGGCTGAAAGTGGTCCGACACGCCGGCAAGCTCGAACTCGCAGCGCTCGGCCTCGATCACGAAGTCGAGCAGGGTACGCGGGTCGAACTGCTCCGCGGACGCCTTGTAGCCGATGCGTAGGGGCATGGCCGGGATCGTACGGGTAGGCTGGCGCGCGGTTTGCGACTCGCTGATCGCACAGCGCTGGTGACCGGTGGAGCGTCCGGCATCGGAGCCGCCACCTGCCGGCGTCTCGCGGCCGAGGGCGCCCGCGTGGCGGTCACGGACATGAACCTCGACGGGGCCCGGCAGGTGGCCGACGAGGTCACCGGCGCTGCGTACGAGCTCGACGTGCGGGCGGAGGATTCGATCCGCGCCGCGGTGGACGCGGCCGAGGCCGACCTCGGCCCCATCGACGCCCTGGTCAACAACGCCGGCTACGACGAGTGGGGCTGGTTCACCGACACGGACCCGGCGCTCTGGGACCGCGTGCTGGCGGTCAACCTGCGCGGCGTGATCGCGGTGACTCACGCGGTGCTGCCGGGAATGCAGCAGCGCCGGCGCGGGCGGATCGTCAACACCGCCTCCGAGGCGGGCCGGGTCGGGTCGAGCGGTTCGGCGATCTACTCGGCCGCCAAAGCCGGCGTGATCGGCTTCACCAAGGCGATCGCGATCGAAAACGGCCGCTATGGGATCACCTCCAACGCGGTCGCGCCAGGACCGATCGAGACCCCGCTGCTGATGGGCGCGCCCGACGCGTTCGGCGATCTCGGCAAGCGGCTCGTCGAGAACATGGTCGGGTCCACGAATCTGCGCCGGCTCGGCCAGCCCGACGAGGTGGCGGCCGCGATCGCCTTCCTCGCCTCCGATGACGCCTCCTACATCACGGGCCAGGCCCTGGGCGTCAGCGGCGGGCTTGCCAGGATCTAGGCATGGTCCACATCCGCGAGGTCGGTCCGCGCGACGGCTTTCAGAACGAGCCGGAGGTGATCGCGACCGACGACAAGGTGAGGTTGGTGGAAGGTCTGGCGCGCACGGGACTGCGCCGCCTCGAGGTGACCAGCTTCGTGCGGCCCGACGTGATCCCGCAGCTCGCCGACGCCGCCGAGGTGCTGCGCCGCGCCGACATCCCCGACGAAGTGGCGGTGTCGGTGCTCGTCCCCAACGAGCGCGGGCTGGACGGCGCGCTCGAGGTGCGCGAGCGAGGCCCGGAGCACCCGGCTCGGCCAGGGGCGCAGGGAACCGTGTTCCAGGAGGTGAATCTCTTCCTGTCGGCCTCGGAATCGCACAACCGCAAGAACGTGAACCGCTCGATCGAGGAGTCGCTGACCGGGCTCGACCGCGTGATCGAGCGCGCGCGAGCCGAGGGGCTGCGCTGCGAGGGCGTGATCTCCGTGGCGTTCGGCTGCCCCTACGAAGGCGACGTGCCGCGTGAGCGCGTGCTTTCGATCGCGCAGCGCCTGGTGGACGCCGGCTGTGAGGAGATCGCGTTCGGCGACACCACCGGCATGGCCAACCCGGCTCAGGTGAGCCGTTTCTTCGAGGACCTCGACCTGGGCGTGGAGCTCACCGCCCACTTCCACAACACGCGCGGCCAGGGGCTGGCCAACGTACTGGCGGCCCTGGGGGCGGGCGTGCGCTCGTTCGAGTCGTCGTTCGGCGAGCTGGGCGGCTGCCCCGTGCCTCCCGGGGCGACCGGGAACATCGCCAGCGAGGACCTCGTCTCGATGCTCCACGAGATGGGCCACGAGACAGGGATCGACCTCGACCGGCTCGTAAGCTGTGCGCGCGAGGTTCAGCGCATCCTACGGCGACCACTGGGAAGC
Organism: Thermoleophilaceae bacterium; assembly: GCA_013813135.1. Classification (GTDB taxonomy): domain Bacteria; phylum Actinomycetota; class Thermoleophilia; order Solirubrobacterales; family Thermoleophilaceae; genus JACVRW01. The sequence goes on from JACCSF010000352.1 coordinate 5,172, forward strand.
CACGTCCTGACCGCGGGGCCCGTGGATTGGCGCCGCGGCTGAAGGAGGACATCGAGGCGCTGGCCGCCATCGAGCGCGGCTCCGCCACGCCCGGCGAGCGCCGCTCGGGTGAATGGGTGGCCGAACGGCTGCGCCAGCAGGGCGCTCAGGACGTGCGGCTGGAGTCGTTCAGTTATCAACGCACGTTCGCGCACGCCCAGGCGGCGCAGTTCGCGGC
>JACCSF010000001.1 GCA_013813135.1 Thermoleophilaceae bacterium
GCCAGCATGAACCCGTCCCCCTGGGACTTGACGATCGTGCCGTCGTGCGACTGGACCACGCCGCGGATGAGCGCGTCGTGGTCGCGCAGCACCTCCATCCACTGCCGCTCGCCGAGCCGCTCCATCATCTCGGTGGAGCCCTCGATGTCGCTGAACACGATCGTCACGGCACCGTCCGGGGACGTCTTCGAGCCCAGGTCCAGCGGCTCGCCCCTGACGGCGTCCGCGATCATGTAGATGGAGGACTGCTGGCGATCCATGCGCGATCGGGCAGCATATAGAGTGGCGCCGTGGAGAAGCTGGCGTTCCTGTATCCGGGGCAGGGCTCGCAGCGCGTCGGGATGGGAGCCGATCTGCGCGAGGCGGATCCGGATCTCTTCGACCGCTACCTGGAACCCGCGGAGAGCGTCTCCGGACTGCCCTTGCGCGAGTACATCGTCGAGGGGCCGATGGAGTCGCTGACTCGCACGGACGTCGCGCAGCCGTCGCTGTTCTCGCTTTCGCTGGCGCTGACCGACGCCGCCCGCGAAGTGGGCCTACGGCCGGCGTTCGTCGCCGGTCACAGCCTCGGGGAGTACACAGCCGCCGTAGCAGCGGGGGCGCTCGACGCCGGCGACGGGGTGCGCGTGGTCTGCGAGCGCGGGCGGCTGATGGCGGAGATCCAATCGGAGAGCCCTGGCGCGATGGCGGCGATCATCGGGCTCGAGGCCGAGACGCTCGGGCAGCTCTGCGAACAGGCCTCGGAGGCCGGCCTGGTGGAGCTCGCCAACCTCAACTCGCCCACCCAGATCGTCGTCTCGGGCGAGGCCGCCGGCGTGGAGCGGCTGTGCGAGCTGGCGATCGAGGCCGGCGCCGGGCGCGCCGTGCCGCTGCCGGTCGGCGCCGCCTTCCACAGCCGGCTGATGAAGCCGGTTCAGGCAAAGCTCGACGAGACGATGTCCCGGCTCTCGTGGAGTGACCCGGAGGTGCCGCTCGTGGCAAACTTTTCCGGGTCGCCGGTCGCCGATGCCGAGGGCGTGCGACGCGCCCTGGTCGAGCAGATCGCGAGCCCGGTTCGGTGGGTGGAGTGCGTCCGAACGCTGCTCGGATCCGGTTGCACCACGTTCCTCGAGCTGGGGCCCGGACGGGTGCTCGGCGGTCTCGTGCGACAGATCGCCGACGTGGAGGTGCAGGTCGCGTCGGCGGACTCGCGGGCCGCCCTCGAGAAGTTCGCCGAGGGTTACTCCGGCGGGTCCCAGGAGTAGAACTCGCGCGCCTGGGCGTCCTTCGGCGACCGCCATGTCTCCGGGTCGTATGGGGTGATGAAGGCGTCCAGCCGCGCGCTGATCTCCTTGAACAGCGGGTGCTCCCGAACGGCGTCGACCGCCTCGGCGAAGTCGTCGTCGGTCTCGACGTAATGCACGTAGACATCGTCGAGGACGAACAGGCTGCGGTGCCGCACGCCCGCCAGTCGCGGCAGCTCCGAGCGGTCCGACTCCTCGAAGAGCTGCGCCACCTCCTGCTCCGACCCGGGCTTGATCTTGGCCACTATCAGCCCGCGCTTGATCATCGATCCCCCTTCGTCCCGCCGACGGTTTCCTCGCGCACGACGAACTTGTACGACTTGGCCTCCTCCATGCACTCGCGCATCGGCTTTGCCTGATCGCGGTGCTCGGGCGTGGCCTCCCAGGCGTGAAAGGCCTCGACGCTCTCCCACTCACTCGTGACCAGCCAGCTCCGCCGGTCCTCCTGCGACTGGCAGACCTGGTCCACGAGGTGGCCCTTCACCCCCTCGGCGACCTCGTAGCGAACCGATTCGTAGGCCTCGAGAAACTGCTCGTCGGTCACATCCGGCTTGAGTCGGATCAGGAAGACCACCCGCCCCTTCACGTCGCGCCCGCCTCCGCGGCGGCCTTCTCCAGCCGTTCCTTGATCACGCTCATCTGCTCTTTGGTGTTGCGGTTCATGTACTCCTGGGCGTGTTCGTCGTCGGCCGGCGCCTCGGGCTTCATCGAGAAGTCCTGGACCCAGCGCATGTTCGTCCCATCGCCGGCCTCCTCGAAGTACCACTCGATGTTCATGTACTCGAACGGCCCGGTCTCGATCCGGCGCGACTTGGACGAGTAGCCGGCGGGGTCCGCTGTCCGCTCTGAGACCCAACTCCAGACCTGGCCGTCGTACTCGGGATCGGGATGCGTCGTCAATCGGAACTGGATCGTGTCGCCGTCCTCCTCGATCACCTCGGCCTTGGCGTACTCCGAGAACAGGTCCGGCCAGCTCTCCACGTCCATCATCCGGTCCCAGACGAACTGACGGGGAGCGTTGATCACCACCGCGTTATCCGTATGCGCTGCCATCTGATCACTCCTGCTCGGTGAGCCGCTCGTTTACGTAGTCGATCGCTTCGCCGACCTTCGTGATCCGCTCGGCGTCCTCGTCCGGAATCGTGAATCCGTACTCCTGTTGCATCGCGAGCTGAATCTCGACGAAGGCGAGCGAGTCCAGGCCCATCGAGTCGAAGGTCGCGTCGGGATCGTCGACGACGTCCTCCTCGTTGAGCCCTACCCGCTCTACGAGGATTCGCTTTACGTCGGCGAAGGTGAACGTTTGGGTTGCCATGTTCTTTCTCTCTCCTTTCTAGGTGGTAACAGCTGCCGCCTGCGGTCTGGCCAGCGAGTGCAAGGCGGGGAGTTGCTCCTCGGCCGCCGACCGGCCGGCGGCCAGGAACAGGTCCGCGAGCTCGAAGTCCCGCCAGCTCGACGGCCCAAAGCGCGGAGTTACGACTACGTCGGCCTGGTTGGCGTTGCGCTCGCTCGTGTCGAGCTGCGAGACGTCCATTACCTCGAGCAGGGTCTCCAGCATGCGTGAGCCCTTGCGCTCCGGCGGCGGCGCAGGCGGCTCCTGCCCGGGCCATGCCGCAAGCGTCTCGCGGCCCATGAGGTTGACGGCAACTATCACGTCGGCGCCGTCGGCTGCGACCGCCTCGGTGGGCACCGGGACCAGGGCAAGCCCGTCCACCAGGCGATGGCCGTCGCGCACCCAGGGCGGGAACATTCCGGCCAGGGCCGTCGACGCGAGCAGCGCCTCCCATAACGGGCCCTCGCGCAGTGGAGCCGGCACGCGGTCCGTCAGGTCGACCGCCATCGCGGTCAGCGGGATCTCGGTATCCGAGAACGAGCGGCCGCCGGTCGTCTCGCGCAGGATCCGGCTCATCTCGTCACGGCCCGTCGACTCGCCGCTCAATGAAAGCTTGAAGACCTCGGCCACGGCCTCCGGCGTGAACGCCCGGCGCAGCGTCGCGTCGATCTCGGAGGCGCTCGAGCCAAGCGCGACGTACGCGCCGACGATCGCGCCGATGCTGCTGCCGCCGACGTAGTCGATCGTGTAGCCGGCCTCCTCGAGCACCTGCAGCGCTCCCACGTGGGCGTATCCCTTCGCCCCGCCCGCCCCGAGGGCCAGGCCCAGCTTGGTGCGGGCGAGGTGCCTGCCGAGCCAGGCGATCTCCGCAGGCGGCAGGCCGCAGCCGGAACCCGCTTCCACGGCTCGGACCACGCTTTCGTCGAGGCGTGGCCGGCCGGCGCCGGGCGCCAGCACCAGCTCGATCGGAGCGGCCGCCGTGGCCGGCGCGGGCAGGTCGTCGCCCTCCCCCTCACCCAGCAGCACGACCGCTCGGTCGACCTGTTCGAGCAGCAGCGGCAGCGTGTCAGCGGCCAGGCCGGCGGCGAGGACCACGGTCCGCTGGTCGGGCAGCAGGTCGTCGAGCCGCGAGAACGCCGCGTCGAGGGAGGGGTCCGCGTCGATCGACTCGAACGGGCCTGGGCTGGCCGCCTGTGCTGCGGCGAGGATGTCCGGCACGGCGGCGCTCAGCGACGGCCCGGTCACGAGCGCCACCGCCTCGCCTCGGGCGCCGCGACGCGCCTGGCGCACGGTCGCCGCGGTCAGCCGCTCGCTGAGCAGGCGCCCGAGATTTCTGAGCAGCACCGGATACTTCGCCATCAGCTCGGCGAACTCGTCGTTCCCAAGCTCGAGCGCGGCGGTGGGCACCGCGGTCCGGACCGTCGTGGGGTGCGGATCGCCCGTGATCAACGAGAGAGCGCCGATCACGTCGCCGCGGCGCAGCTTGCCGACCAGCCGGCCCTCGGCGAACACCGAGCGCGACCGTGCCTCCGGGGTTTCGACGATCGCGGCGAGCTCGTTGGCGAGCCCCTCCACGATCACCAGCATCCCGCGGCTCGGCTGTCCCATTCCCGCGATGACGGCGCCGGCCGGGAAGTCGCGAAAGCGCATCGCCGACGCGACGATGACCAGCTCGGCGGGCTGAAGCCCCTCGAACAGCGGCACGCCCTCGAGCGCCGCGACCGGAACTGCCACGCCCTCGAAAGAGGTCGCCGTTCTGGTCATCTATCCACTCCGGCAGGCTCGCGCTGCTCGGCGCCTGCCGCCAACGCCACACGGTCCGGCTTGCCGGACGGCAGCAGCGGCAGCTCGTCGACCACCGAGATCGCGTACGGGAGCTTGTAGCCCGCGATCCGCGGACGCGCGAAGCGCAGCAGCGCCCCCGGGGTCAGGTCCGCCCCCGGGCTCGGGACCACGTAGGCCGCCAGCACTTCGCCCATCTTCTCGTGAGGCACGCCCACGACGACCGCCTGCGCTACATCCGGGTGGGTGAGCAGAAAGGCCTCGACCTCGGCCGGGAAGACGTTGAAGCCGGCCACGTGCACCACCTCCTTCGCGCGTCCGGCGACTCGGACGTAGCCGAGCTCGTCGATGGTGCCGAGGTCGCCCGTTCGAAACCAATCGCCGTCGAACGCCGCGGCCGTCTCGTCGGGCTTGCCGAGGTAGCCGGGGGTCACGTGCGGGCCGCGCACCTGGAGCTCACCAGGGTCGTCGGGCGCGCTCCCGCCGGCGGCCCTGAACTCGAAGCCCGGCAAGGGCCGCCCGACGGTCTTGTGGCGCAGCTCCGGCGCATCATCGGACCGGCACCCGGCCGCCGCCCCCATCTCGGTCATCCCGAACAGGTTGAGGATCATGGGCCCTGCCTCGTCGAGCCGCTCGAGCACCACCGGGGGGCAGTGTGCGCCGGCGACGAACCCGGTCCTCACCTGGGCGAAGAGATCCCGCTCGGTTGCGAGGAGGCGCGCGAAGAGCGCCGGTGAGCCGTGCAGCACGCTCGCGCCGTGCTCACGCATGGCAACGCGCACCGGGTCGAGCGAGAAGCCGGCGTCGACGAGAACGGTGCAGCTGCCGGCGGCCAGCGCGGCCAGTAGGCAGCCCAGGCCGAAGGCGTGGGAGGCGGGCACCACGAGCGCCGTCACGTCGGCGGGTGTGAGGGCGAGACGCTCCGCGAGCGCCTCAGCGGAGGCTTCGGCGCTGCCGAGGGTGACCAGCGCGCCCTTGGGTCGTCCCGTGGTGCCCGACGTGTACAGCACCGCGATGACGTCGGGCGGGAGCTCCGGCGCGGCGGACGCTCGGGCCGCACCCTTACGCTCATCCCCCGCGCGGCCCTCCGCGTCCAGCAGGAGGCAGCCGCGTACGGTGGGCAGGTGGGGCATGAGCGAGGAGATCGCGTCCGCGAACGAGTAGCCCTGGTGGGTGTCGAGGGAGACGATCGCGGCGGGCTCGGCGTCGGCGAGCACCTGGCGGAGCTCGTACTCACGCAGGCGCGCGTTGAGCGGCACCGCCACGGCGCCCAGCCGCCACGAGGCGAACATCGCAATCACGAGCGCGGGCACGTTGGGCGCGATCAGCGCCACCCGCTCGCCGCGTGTGGCTAAGGCGCCCAGCCGGTCCGCGAGCCGATCGACCTCCGTGCTCAGCGCGGCGTAGTCGAGGCGACGGTCTCCGAAGATCAGGGCCGGGCGCTCCGGATGGCGCTCGACGCTCGACTGCAGCACCGTGTCGACGGCTCAGACCTCCCGCCGAAGCACCATCGCGGCGTTGAACCCACCGAACCCGCGCGCGTTCACGAGCACGGTGTGCAACTCGGCGTCCTGCGCGGCCCCGGTCACGAAGTTGAGGTCGCAGCCCTCGGCCGGCTCGTCGAGATTGATCGTCGGAGGCAGGCGGCCATCGCGCATCGCGAACAGCGCGGCGACCACGTCGAGCGACGCTCCTCCGGCGTAGAGGCGGCCGACCATTGTCTTGGGAGCGGTCACCGGCAGCTCCGCGGCCCGCTCGCCGAACACGGCCTTGACGGCCTGCACCTCCTGCGCGTCCGCGTCGGGGAGGCCGACCGCGTCGAGGAAGACGGCATCCACTTCGTCCGGACCGATCGCTGCGTTCTCGAGCGCCACTGACATCGCGCGCTCGAGCCCGCGGCCGTCGGGGCTGGGCTTGCTCCAGTGATAGGCGTCGTTCGTGGCGCCGTAGCCGATGATCTCCCCGTAGACCTGCGGGGCCTCGCGCTCGCGCGCACGTTCGAGCTCCTCGACCAGGATGATCGCGCCGCCCTCGCCGGGCACGTGCCCGTTGGCGCGCACGTCGAACGGCCGGTAGGCGACCGCCGGGTCCAGCTCGGTGCTGAGCTGGCCGTTGCCGAGCTGGCACGTGAGGGCGTAGGGCCCGATCGGCGCCTCAAGGCCGCCGCTCACGACCGTTTCGACGCCGCGGCGAATCGTTCGGCGCGAGTGCTGGAGCGCCTCCAGCCCACCCGCTCCCTCCGCGATCACCACTCCGCACGGCCCCTTCATCTTGTGGCGAATCGAGACCTGCCCGGTGGTGGCCGCATAGAACCAGGCGATCGACTGGTAGGCGCCGACGAACATCGGACCCTTCTCCCAGAGCGCCTGGATCTCCTTCTGGCCGAACTCGTTGCCTCCCGAGGAACTGGCGGTGATCACGCTCATCGACGATTCGTCCTGCTCGGACGGATCGAACCGGGCGTCCTCGAGCGCCATCTGGGTCGCCGCCAGCGCCATGTGCGTCCAACGATCGGTCTGGACGATCATCCGCTTCTCGATCCAGTCCTCGGCGTTGAACTCGCTCACCTCGCCGGCCAGCTGCGCCTCGTATTTCGAGGGGTCGAACAGGCCGATGCGCTTGATTCCCGTCTGTCCCGCCGTCGTGGAGCTCCACCAGGCGTCGGCGCCGACCCCGTTGGGCGCCACGACACCGACGCCGGTTATCACCGCCCGCCGCTTGAGATCGGGGAGCGAGGTGATCAGGTGCCCACCTCCTTGATCTCGGGCGGCGCCGTGAAGATCATCGCCGACTGGAAGCCACCGAAGCCGCTGCCGGTCGAGAGCGCGACGTCGATGGGCGTGCGGCGTGCCTCCCCCGGCGTGTAGTCCAGATCGCACTCCGGATCGCGGTTCTCCCAGTTGGCGGTGGGCGGCACCACCCCACGGTCGATCGCGAGGGCGCAGGCGGACATCTCGATCGCTCCGATCGCCCCCAGCGAGTGGCCGACCATCGACTTGATCGAGCTGATCGGGATGTCGTAGGCGCGCTCGCCCAGCGCCTTCTTGTACGCGGCGGTCTCGTGGCGGTCGTTCTGCTTCGTGCCCGAGCCGTGGGCGTTGATGTAGTCGATGTCCTCCGGAGTGGTCCCGCCCTGGCGCATCGCGTCGAGAATCGCCTCCGTCATCTCGTCCGCCTCCTTGGTGAGGCCGGTCATGTGGTACGCGTTTCCACGCCCCGCAAATCCGGTCACCTCGCAGTAGATGTGCGCGCCGCGCGCCAGAGCGGCCTCTATCTCCTCGAGAACGAGGACGGCGCCTCCCTCGCCCATCACGAAGCCGTCGCGGTCGCGGTCGAAGGGCCGCGAGGCGTGCTCCGCGTCGTCGTTGCGTTGGGAGGTCGCCTTGATCGGATCGAAGCAGGCCATCGAGATCGGGGAGATCGGCGACTCCGCGGCACCGGCGATGACGATGTCGGCCTCGTCGTCCTGGATCATCTGATGCGCGTAGCCGATCGCGTCGATGCCCGAGGTGCAGCCGGTCGAGATCACGACCGCGGGCCCCTGGGCGCCGAACTTGAGCGCCAGCTCACTCGCGAGACTGCTCGGCACGAGACCCGGATAGAGGAACGGCACCGCGTAGTCCGGATCGACGAGCCAATCCTTCCCGCGGTTGCTGACGGCGACGTAGCCGTCCTCGAGCACCATGGTCCCACCGACGGCCGAGCCCAGGCTCACCCCCATCCGGTGATGGTCGATCGCCTCGAGATCGAGCCCGCAGTCGGCGACCGCCTCCATCCCGGCGGCGGCGGCGAACTGGATATAGCGGTCCATACGCCGCGCCTCGTGCTCGGTGAGGCCCGCTCGATGGGGATCGAAGTCCACCTCCGCGGCGATCTGCGATCGGAATCCCGAAGCGTCGAAGAACGTGATCCGCCTGGTCGCGGTGCGCCCGGCGGTGATCGTCTCCCAGAACTGGTCGCGCGTCGGGCCGCCGGGCGCGACGACGCCGATTCCGGTGACTGCGGTTCTTCTCAAGCCGGTTTACTCGGTGTCAACGTGTCCGGCGTCGGGCCGCGGAGCCAGCGGTCCCAGATGGAAGACGATGAACGCCTCCTCATCGCCGTCGTTGACCAGACGGTGCTTCACGTTGATCGGGATCATCAGCCCATGCCGAGCCTTGAGTTCGTTTGAGGCGCCGTCGAGCTGGGCGTCGAGCTGCCCCGAGACGACATAGACGAACTCCTCGGAGTACGGGTGGTAGTGCTCGCTGATTCTGTCTCCCGGGGCGATCGTCGCGACCCCCATGAACCCCGAGGTGGACCCGACGGTCTTCGGGCTCAGCAGCGTCCTGACGTCTCCGCCGCGGCGCGTGTCCGCAGGCGCGTCGTCGATCGAGCGAATCTGCGGTGTCTGATCCCGAGCTTCTTCCGTCGCCATTCCTTGCCTTCCCTATCGACTTTCGTCACCGAAGTTCGCAGGTTGCGTTTCGGCTGTCAATCGGCAACTCCGAGTGCGCCCACTGCAACTTGCTTTTTTCGGCGCGCCCCATAGGCTCGCGGGGACTAGGCGATCTCCTGCCGAAGAGGCGGGGCGGAGGAAGCGGATGAGTCCTTGGGTCGGTATTCAACAGGCGTCGCAGCGCAGAACAGTCGTCGCGCTGGCGAGCCTGTGTGCGGCGGTGGGTGCGGCTTCGGCCCAAGCCGCACCTTCCGTCTACGTCGCCAATGGCGGCGGCACCGCGGTGTCGCAGTACCGAATCGGCGCCGCCGGCCTGCTCTCCCCCTTTGCACCGGCCACGGTGCTTGCCGGTAACTCACCGTTCTGGGTCGTGATCACCCTCGACGGCCGAGACGCCTACGTCACCAACATGGTCGACAACACGGTCAGTCACTTCGACGTCAGCTCATCGGGCATGCTCGTGGCGAAGCCCCCGGTGCTGGGCACGGGCAACACCCCGCTGGGGCTGGCCGTCAGTCCGAACGGCAGGAACATCTACGTCGCCAACACCGGCTCGAACACCATCTCGCAGTACGACGTGCGCCGGGGGGGCGGCCTCAAGGCGAAGACCCCGGCCACGGTGGCGGCCGGCGGCCAGCCGGCTGGCGCAGCGGTGAGCCCGGACGGCAGGACCCTCTACGTCGGGAACGCGGCGGACAGCACCGTCTCGCAGTACGACGTAGGCGCCGATGGAGCGCTCTCGCCGAAGTCGCCGGCCACCGTTCCGACCGGCAATACCGCGGCCGACGTGGAGGTTGCTCCGAACGGCGAGACGGTCTACGTCAGCAACCGCCTCGGCAATACGGTGTCGCAGTACGCCGTCGGCCGAGGCGGGCGCCTGTCGGCGCTTTCCCCAGCCACCGTCGCGGCCGGCTCGGGGCCAGAGGGCATGGTCATCAGCCCGGACGGCCGCAGCCTCTATCTGGCGAGTGCACGCGACAACACCGTGTTGCAGTTCAGCGTGGGCCGTCGCGGAGCGCTGGCGCCGAAGTCACCGGCCAGCCTGACGGTGACCGGTTTCCTGCCGTTCCCGGCCGATGCCGCAATCAGCCCGGACGGCAAGAGCGTCTACGTCACCAACCGGCTCGGCGGCACGCTGTCGCAGTTCGACGTGGGCGGCGGCGGCAAGCTCTCCGCCAAGTCGCCGGAGACGGTGACCGCCGAGGCGCTCCCGGTCGGCCTTGCGGCGACCCCCGCGCAGCTGCCCGCGATCGAGCAGCTGACGACGGTGCCGCGTCGGTTCCCGGCATCGCGTCACACTGCGTTCCGCTTCACGCTGACCGGCGTGACGACGGCCAAGGTCAAGATCACCATCACGCGCCCCGGCAGCAGGCGGGTCGGAGCGTTCAAGCACGCCGCTCGGGCGGGGGTCAACCGGATTCGGTTCTCGGGACGGCTCGGCGCTCGGGCGCTCGAACCGGGCCGCTACCGCGCGACGGTGGTCGCCACCGGACCCAGCGGCAAGCGTTCGCAGCCGGAAACGACGAGCTTCAAGATCACCGCCGGCTGACGCCTACGGCGTCGTCGTCTGCGCGTCGATCGATTCGAGGAAGGCGGTCAGCCGGGCACGGTTCTTGGCGCTCCTCAGGCGGTCACGGACCTTGCGGTTGGCGGTCCGGTGCCTCATGTCGCGGAGCACGCAGTCGAGCGTCTCGCACGCACCGTTGTGGTAGTAGGGCGGCGCCGCGTAGATGCCGAGCAGCGAGGGCACGTTGTAGCCGTTCCCCTTGCCATCGCCGTTGTAGTCCCTGCCGAGTGCGTCCTGGCGCTCGAGGGCCTCCGGCCCGTCGAGCCTCGGCGCGGCGAGCTCCTCGGCCCCGATGTTTGCGCCGAACGCGTTGTCCTGACCCGCAACGCCCAGGTTGAAGGAGCCGATGTCGCGCAGGAAGGAGTTGAGGTAAGGGAGATCGACCGGCGAGCCGGAAACGGGTGCCGGGCTTGTCTCTGTGAAGACCTTGGCGGGGTCCGGGGGTGACCTGAAGTTCTTGGTGGAGGTCGTCCATTTCGCGCCGCCGTGGCAGCTGTTGCAGCCGGACTCGAAGAACAGCCTGCGGCCCGCCCTGACGTCGGCCGCGTCGACGCCGTCCGCCACCTTGGGGCTCGCGAGCGGCCCGTTGGGCGTGCGGATGCCGTAGCGCAGGTACTCCTTGAGGGCGGTCAGTGCCGGCACGGCGCGGCTGTGTCCCGGCAGCGAGACGGTGTACTGCGGGCGGTTCGCGTTCGGCTTGGTGAACGGGGAGATCACGCAGGGGGCGCGGTCTGGGTCGCCGCTGTCGCCCATCAGCAGGCCGTGCTCGGGATCGAGGGAGTTGACGTCGGGTGGCGGGGTGTCGCAGGCCTTGTAGATGGTGACGCCGGTCGGCGAGGACAGGTCGCCGGGACCGTGCCCCTCCCTACCGCGAACGTACAGCTCGTAGTCCTCGACCTCGTCGAAGATCGCGGAGTAGTTGAGGATGCGCTGGTCGTTCGGGTCCTTCGGGTCGAAGGTCGCGTTGAGCGGCAGGGACTTGCGGGGACCGCTCTCGGATTCCCAGACGACCCCGTCCGTCAGCCCCTTGAAGTGACAGCTCGAACAGCCGCCGAAGCCCTGGCTCGCGAGTCGCTCGTGGACTCGGGTGTTGACCGTCGCGTTGACCGGCAGGTTGAAGATTCCGCGCGACGAATTGAACAGCTCCGCGCCGAGCGCGACGACTTCGTCGCGGGAGCCCGCCCGGGGCAGCGGAGCGGTGCGGATGACCTTCTCCACGCGGTCGGTCGTCAGGTCCACGACCGACACGTTCCGTGAGATGAAGTTGGTGACGTAGGCGCGCGTACCCCGCCGGTTGATGACGATTCCCTGAGGGTTCTTGCCGGCGTTGTTGCCGCTGGTCGCCGGGTTGTCCGGATCGTTGAGGTCGACGTAGTCGGTCGTGTTCTCGTCGACCGTGAAGCCGAGCGCCCCGTCGAGCGCCACGTACAGCTTGACGAGGACGTCGCTGCCCGCCGAGACCGCATAGGCCGAGCCGTAGCCGCGTTGGGTGGTGAAGGCGATCCCCCAGGCGTTCGCGAAGAACAGCGTGGGCGTGCTGGGTGAGAGCTCGAGCCCGCCGAAGTGGAGGTTGATCGAGCCGGCGTCCGCCTCGCCGGCTCCCCGGATGCCGGTGATCTGGTTCACATAGGAATGCGTGTTGCCGTTGCGCCGGCGCGGACCATCCGGCGAGGCGGCGATGTTGGGCAGGTAGGCGCGGTCGCCGCGGAGAACGATGCTCTGGAGCTGGTTGGGGAATGCGCCCACCGGGTCAGGCACGAGCGTGTCGGGGTCCGAATCGATCAGGAACCCCGTGGGCCGAGGCGCGAGCACGATGCGGCGTGCCGGTCTGTAGGAGCGAAGCTTCTTCGACTTCGTGTTGATGTCGAGCCGGCACACCACTCCCTCCTTGCCGTTGTCGTCGCCCTGTTTGGCGCCTGGCCTCACGAACGCGAAGAAGGCCGTGACATAGAGCTTCTTGCTGTCCCGCGTCACGGCGAGGCCGCGGGGCTGGAAGTGGCGGAGGCGATCTGGGTCGTTGCAGCGGCTGTTGCGCAGGTCCACATTGCCGATGATGCTGGGCCGCTTGGCGTGGCGCCGGGCTTTGCCGCGAACGGTGCGCCGCGCCGCGTCGATGACCGTGATCGTGTCCTGGGCGCTGTTGGCCACGAAGATGCGGCGCCCGTCGGGAGAGGCGACGATGTCCCAGGGCTCGGCCCCGGTCGTCAACTGGCCCCGATCTCCCACGCGCCCGTCCAGCTTGGCCCGAAAGTGCTTCGGGCTGGCGTTTTGAATCCGGATCACCGAGACGGTGCTGTCGGCCGCGTTGGCCACGTACGCGTACCGATTGGCCGGGTCGAGCGCGACGCCGTGCGGCTCGTCGCCGACCTTGATGGTCTCGATCACCCTGTTGGTTTCCATGCGGATCACCGACACGCTGTCGTTGGTCGGGTTGACCACCCAGACGAGCCGATCGCCGGCCGACATTGCGATCGGTCCGGAGTAGGTGGGCGCGGAGAAGGCCTTGGCCGCGTCGGCCGGACCGGGAAGGGCCAGGGCCAAAGCCAGCAGCGCCCACATCCCACCGAGCGCCGGACTTGCCCTCCACCTGCGACGAGCTGAAGAACGGGTCGTGCGCGCCACTCCGGCCGATGGTCTCACGCGGGCCGGGCGAGGTCAACGCGGGTCCCCGGCGAGGGTGGCTCGCTTGCGTCGCGTCGAGGGCGCGACTACGATCGCCCCGCCCGGCGTCCCGACGAAAGCGAGGCCAAATGCACGAGATGGCGGTCAGTGGAGAGATCAAGACCATCGCCGCCCGCGAGGGCTCGAGCGGAATCTTCACCGGCAGCATCGAAGGGCTCTACCAGGGCTACCGGTTCGGCAGCACGACGCCGGACGAGCGCGAGTTCGTCATCGAACCTCCGAACGGGACCATCGCGCTGCTGCTGCGACAGCAGATCGTCACCCCTCTCCCACCCCGACCTGCCAAGCATCCCTTCGCCGACGGCGGGGACCCTTTCGACGACCCGGCCGCGTTCCTGGCCCAGGCCTTCGGCGGCGGCGCCGGCGGCCCTCCGGGCGGACACGGCGGACC
>JACCSF010000013.1 GCA_013813135.1 Thermoleophilaceae bacterium
CCTCCGCGCGCCGCCGGGCCACGCTCGCGCCCGAAGGACCCTCGCCACGTGAGGGCGGTGCCGACCACGGCGCAGGCCAAGGTCGAGCGCGCGCTGGACCTGTTCAACGGCTCGTCGCACCAGCGCACGATCGCCGGCCTGGCGCGGACGCTCGGCACCCCTCTCGTGAGCGCCCAGCCGGACACGGCACAGGGCAGCCAGGTGTCCGTCGTGGTCGCGTGGGAGCTTTCCTGGTACCGCTACCGGGTCGACCTCGGCGACGAGGGGGATCCGGTGATGATGCTCGACAAGGGTGAGGAGATCGAGCAGCTCGATGAAGGTCTGCGCGACTGGAACGCCAGGCTCGACGCCGACGGGCGCGTGCTGGCGGGCCACTCCGTGAACGATGGAGGTTCCGAGGCGTGATCTATTGCGTGGTGCCGAGACCGCTCGAAGGCGAGCTCTTCGACCGGCTCACCGACTACTACAAGGACGAGCCCAACGTCGAGGTCATCGTCGACAGGCGCGGCCAGGGCGGCCTGCCGGGCGATCACCCGTCGTTCAAGGAGAAGCGGCGCCGGCGCGCCAAGGGCAGCTTCCCGACGATCGAGTCGCCGCCCGACGCGTGAAGGTGGTGGTCAACGTCGACGGCGGGGCGCGCGGCAACCCCGGCCCCGCGGCCGCCGCTGCCGTCGCGACCTCCCCGGACGGCGAGGTGCTGGGAGAGCGCAACGCCTACATCGGCGAGGCCACCAACAACGTGGCGGAGTACCGCGCCCTCCTGCTCGGCCTCGAGCTGGCGCGCGACCTGGGCGCCGCCGAGGTTGAGGTGATCAACGACTCCGAGCTGGTCGCCCGCCAGATCGGCGGCGAGTACAAGGTCAAGCACGCCGGGCTGAAGCCGCTCTTCCTGGAGGCGATGCGCACCCTGCGCGAGTTCGACTCATGGGCGGTGCGCTCGGTGCGCCGCGAGCACAACGAACGGGCCGACGAGCTGGTCAACGAGGCGCTGGACGAGGCGCTCAGCGCCTGAGAGGCTGGGGGGCGTGAGGCTCGCGGTCTTCCTGGCGTGTACGGCCGCCTTGACTCTGGCCGGCTCGGTGCGGGCCGCGCCCACGATCGAGGAGTTCGGGCCACTCCCGACTGCCGCCGCCGCTCCCCAGGACATCGTCCAGGGCCCTGACGGCAACATGTGGTTCACCGAGCGCGGCGCCAACAAGATCGGGCGCATCTCGGGGACGAACCCGACGACGGTCCAGGAGTTCGACGTCGCAACCGGCGGCCTGGCCCCCGACATCATCGTCGTGGGGCCCGACGGGAACCTCTGGTACACCGAGCTCAGCAGCAACAGCGTAGGTCGCATGCCGCCGGGAAACCCCGTCGGCGTTCAGCGATTCACTGGCCTGGGTCTCATCTCTCCGCGTGGCATCGCCGTCGGTCCCGATGGCAACCTCTGGGTTGCTGACGCCGACGGGGCAGGCCCCAAGGTCGTCGTCATCTCGCCGGCTGGCATGGCGGTCGGCACGCCGATCGCGCTTCCGGCCGGCTTCAATCCGCGCGGCATCACCCTCGGGCCCGACGGCAACATGTGGGTGGCCAACTTCAGCACCCCAGGGTCGGTTGCTCGCATCAAGCCCGGCCCGCCACCGACGCTCGACCCGCTGCTTGGTTTCCCCGTGCCGGCCGGCTCGCCTATCGACGTGATCGCCGGGGCGGACGGAAACGTCTGGTACGCGGGCCAGGGCACCAGCGTCGGCAAGGTTGCGCCGGACGGGACCGCGACCGCCTACACGAGCCAGGGCGTCGATCCCTTCGGTGTCACGCTCGGCCCGGATGGTGCCGTCTGGTACGCCGAGTTCCAGGCGGACGCGGTCGGCCACGTGGACGCCACCGGCGCCACCGGCCACGTAACGGGTATGACGGCGGGGGCGGGCCCGCGCTACGTCGCGAGCGGTCCCAACAACACGGTCTGGTTCACCGAGGAGACCGGCAACCGCGTCGGGCGCGTAACGGGCATCGAGCTTCCCGGCGGTGGCGGAGGCGGTGGCGGAGGGGGAGGCGGAGGGGGTGCCGATGCCGTCGATCCGGCGATCAGCAAGCTGCGCCTCTCGGCCAAGCGCTTCCGCATCGGCAGCAAGCTGCCTTCGGCCTCGGTCGTGGGCACCGGTACGACGATCCGCTACACGCTGTCCGAGGCCGCCGGCGTGTCGCTCTCCTTCGAGCGCGTGCTGCCGGGCCGCAAGGTCGGCAAGCGCTGCGTCACGCCCAAGCGGAGCAACCGGCGCCGCAAGCGCTGCACGCGCTACGTCGCCGTCAAGCCTGCGCTGGCGTTCCCCAACCAGGCCGCCGGCCAGCGCAGGATTCGCTTCGAGGGGCGGCTGTCGCGGCGCAAGACCCTCAAGCCCGGCCTTTACAGGCTCACGCTGCGCGCCCGTGACGCCGCCGGGAACAGCTCGAAGGGCCTGACGGCGCGCATCGAGGTGCTGCAGCGAAAGCGCGCCTTCGCGACTCTCTGATCGCGCCCGCATTTCGAGCGGCCGCTCCGGGTACACGCCCCGGGACATCGAACGAGAGGGAGCCAGATGAGCATCAGCATCTTCAACGAGGTCCCCAGCCCGGTCGGCCCTGACCAGCCGATGCCGGGACCGCCCGGTGCGCCGGAGACCCCGGACCCGACGCCGGAGCCCGCGCCCGAGCCGGTTCCGGGTGGGCCGGGCGTCCCCGAGCCCTCGCCGCCGGTACAGCCGTACCCGGGTTCGCCCGACGTGCCCGGGGTCGATCCCAAGGGACCGGAGACGCCGGATTCGCCGGACCAGCCCGAGCCGGCGATCCCGGCGCAGACCTCCTCGATGTAGGCAGACCTAGCGCGCGGCGGCGGACAGCTCGCTCGCCTTGCGCTCCAGCGTCTCCAGCAGCGAGTCGTAGGACTTGCTGAACGCATCCACGCCCTCGTCCACGAGCTGGCGCTGGACGATGTCGTCAAAGTTCACGCCGATCTCGCGCAACTCACCCACGAGCTCGCGCGCGGCGTCGACGTCGCGGTCCACGGTGCGCTCCGGCGTGGCGTGGTCGCGCGCGGCCTCGATCGTCGCTTCCGGCATCGTGTTGACCGTGTCCGGGCCGATCAGCTCGTCGACGTAGAGCGTGTCCGGGTAGTCCGGGTTCTTGGTCGAGGTGGAGGCCCACAGCGGGCGCTGCACGTTCCCCCCGGCCTTGTGCAGCGGCTCCCAGGCGTCGCCGGAGAAGATCTCCTGGAAGTCCGCGTACGCGATCTTGGCGTTCGCGACAGCGGCCCGTCCGCGCAGGTCCTCGCGCCCCAGCCGCTCCAGCTCGGCGTCGACCTTGGTGTCCACGCGCGACACGAAGAAGCTCGCCACCGACGCGGCCCGGTCGATCGGCTCGCCGGCGTCGACGCGCCTCTGCAGCCCGCGCACGTAGGCATCGGCGATCTCGCGGTAGCGCTCGACGGCGAACAGCAGCGTCATGTTCACGTTCACGCCGCGTACGGTGAGCTCCTCGAAGGCCTCGACGCCCGCCTCGGTCCCCGGCAGCTTGATCAGCACGTTCTCCCGGTCGATCAGCGTGTATAGGCGCTGCGCCGTGTCGATCGACGCCTCGGCGTCGAAGGCCAGGGACGCCGGCAGCTCGAACGACACGTAGCCGTCCTGCCCGCCGGTCTCGTCGAAGATGGGGCGCAGCAGGTCGGCGCCGTCGCGGACGTCGCTCAGCGCCAGGTGCTCGAAGATCTCCTGGGAGTCGCTGGTCTCCGCCGCGACCTCGCGGAATGCGGCGTCATAGCGATCCGATTGACCCATGCCCTTCTCGAAGATCGTCGGATTCGAGGTCACCCCGCTGATGCCATCCTGCTCGATCAGCTCGCCCAGCGTGCCGCCGTCGAGCAGCTGCCTGTTGAGGTTGTCGATCCAGACGGCCTGTCCCAGCGCCTCGATCTCTCGCAGTTTGTTGCTCATGTGCGTATCTCCTTGCTGTTTCAAGCGGTCGCCCTCACACCCACACGCTCACGTGCGGCCGTGGCGATCGCGTCGGCGTCGATGCCCGCCTCGGGATCAGCTCCTGTGGCGACCCGGAGCCCGGCATCAGGCCCACCGCCAGCTTACGCACGCGGCGCGTCTTGCCGGCCTCCCCGGGGGCACCGTCGTTGCGATCCATTTCCCTTTGATACCCGTGTTGCTCCGGCCGAATCGGCCCTGCGGCTATGACAATCTGCGGCGCATGACCCCGCCCAGCACGCGCCGACAGTTTCTCCACACCGCCGGGGTCTCGGCCGGCGTGCTCTCCGGGCTGGACGATCTCGCGCTCGGCCAGGGCGCCGACCGGCCCAACGTGGTTGTCATCGTGGTGGACACGCTGCGAGCGGACCACGCCTTCGGGAAGCGCGCTCGGACGCCGAACATCGACGCGCTCGCGCGGGAGGGCCTCAGCTTCGCTCGCTTCTATCCGGAGGCGATGCCGACCGTGCCCGCGCGGCGGTCGATCCTCACCGGTCGCCGCGTCTTCCCGTTTCGCGGCTGGCATCCCTACCGCGGCCTGCTGGCCGAGCCGGGTTGGGCCCCGATCGCGGACGTGCGCACCACCTTCACCAGCGCGCTGCGACGGGCGGGCTATTGGACCGCGTACGTCACCGACAACACGTCGCTCGGCTTCTCCCCGCCGTGGGGGCCCTTCCGCCGCAGCTTCGACCGCTTCGTCAGGCGCGGCGGCCAGATCGGCGGCCGTTCCGACGGCGTGTCCGAGAGCGAGCTGCGGCAGTGGCTGCCCTCCGAGCTGGAGGACCCGGACACCAGGGACCGCATCCGCCGCTACCTCGCCAACGGCCGCTACGCGCACGATGAGACCCGCTCGTTCGCCGCGCGCGTGTTCCGCGACGCCTCTCGCGTGCTCGACACCGCAATGACCCAGCGCCCTTTCGCCCTCGTGGTCGACACCTTCGAGCCGCACGAGCCGTGGACTCCGCCGCGCCGCTACGTCGACATGTACGGCGATCCGGACTACCACGGCCCGGAGCCCGCGCGGCCCTACTACGCCCCGGTGAGCCGGTACCTGTCCGGGCACAGGGGGGAGGTCCTGCTCGAGCGCATGCGCGCGCTATACGCCGCCGAGGTGACGATGACCGACCGCTGGCTGGGCGTGTTCCTGGACCGCTTCCACGAGCTGGCGCTGGAGCGGGACACCGTCATGGTTCTGGTCTCGGACCATGGCTTCTACCTCGGCGACTACGGCTTCACCGGCAAGATCGCAACGGTGCTGCACCCGCCGCTGATCCGCGTACCGCTGATCGTGATCGACCCGCGCCGGCGCCACGCCGGACGCATCAGCAACTATCGGGCGTCGACGCACGACGTGGGGCCCACGATCCTCTCGATGGCCGGCGTGAATGTGCCGCGCGGCATGGACGGGGTGGACTTGTCGCGACTCTTCGGGGGCCGGCGCCCGCCCGAGCGGTCCTACTCGTTCGGCGGCTACGGCAACAGCTACTACGTGAGGACCGATCACTGGGCGATGTACGGCCCCAACAGTGGCAACGGCTTTCAGCTGTTCGACCACGATCGCGACCCGGGCGAGGGCCGTGACGTGTCCGGCTCGCACCCGCGCAAAGCCGGCGAGCTCTACGGGGTGGTCAGGGACCGCGCCGGGCGGCTGCCGACGTTTCCCTATTAGCGGCGGGCGAGCAGCGCGCGGCGCATCGTCTCGTAGCGGCGCCCGGCGATCGACTTGGCGGCTCCACGCAGCCCCCATGCGGCCCGCTGGCGTGCCCAGGGGAGCGGCCGCCCGGCGGCGGCCGACGCCGCCTCAGCGGTCGTGGCGTCGCGGCGGATCGCGTAGCGGCCGATCAGGCGGCAGCCGTCGATCGAGCGCGGGCGCTGGCTCGGCAGCGAAGTGAACAGCGTGGTGAACCCAGCGGCCGCGGCCGCCCTACCGACGCTCTTCGAGTAGAGGCCGCCGGGCACGCTCGCCACGGTCACGGGTCCGCCCAGCTCCTGCGCGAGCACGGGTCCACGTTGGAGCCCTCGTTGCGAACGGGCGCGACGACGGAGATGGTGCGAATTGACGTCACCGCGCCGCGCGAGCCGTTCGCGGAGTTCTGGAGCATGAACCACCATTAAGGCAGAAGCCCCGGCGGCGCCACCGGTGCGCTGGCTATTTACGAGAGCCGAGCGGCAAGTTCGTCCCCAAGGCCACCGCCCAGCGCTCGGACGGCCGTGCGGCGGCGCACCCCCGTCCGCTGGTGCGCCATCACCGCCACCGGCCGGAAGCCGGCGTTCTCGGCGACCCGCATGGACGCCACGTTGTCCGTCTCGATCTTCGCCACGAGAGTCGTGAAGCCGTCTTCAGAGAGTTGCTCGCCGACCAGGGCCCACACCGCCGAGGCGATCCCCCTGCCGCGCGCGGCCGGCACCGTGAGGGAGTCCTCGAGACAGGCGGCCCCGGCCGGCAGCGCCAGCGTGCCGTCGGTCGCCGCCATCACAGGGGTGGCGTGGCGGAAGGTGAAGCACAGGAACAGCGGCTCGTCGCCGTCGAACACCAGCCAGAGGTCGGTGCCGGACTCGAAACGCTTGCGCGCCTCCTCCAGGTCCTGCCCGAGGGGAACCACGAATCGGATCTGCTCCGCGTCCGCGCGCACGAGCCGCATGCCCTCGGGCAGCTCACGGCGCGCGATGGCCCCGGCGAGGTCACACTGGTACCAGACGTGCTCCTCACGCAGGTAGGCCAGCTTGCGCATACGGCGCCCCACGGCACGCGCCGTCGCACCGGGGCCCTCACGACGAAGGCGATTCCAAAGCCTTGCGAACACAATCCCACGCTAGGACGGCACTGTAAGACCGGCGTAAGAGGTGGAGAACCCGTCCCGCGGCGCGGCGTCCGAGCGCTGTCTTGCACGAGTTTTCCCCGCATATCGCCGAAAAGTCGTGCCGCTGGCCCGGCTTGGTTCTAGCGTTTCGGCTCTTGGCCGACGCGGTTGCCGAATCGATCCCGCGCCGTGCCCACGACCAGCGTGACCCGAGCGTTCGTCGGGGCCGCCACGTTGCCGACCCCGCCGCGTATGTGCACCTTGAGGCGCCGGCCGTTCACTTGCAGGACGGCGCTTCCGGTCAGGGCGGCTACTGCTGCCGCGGGGGAAGTAGCCGGGTGAGGGGCGGGCAGTTAGCAGTTTCGACCCCCAGGGACAGACGGCCCCGAACGGGGCCGTCTGCGCGAACTGCGACCGGGCATCCTTGCCCAACCCGTCAGTCCTCGGCGCCGCTCTCGTGGTCGCCACCCGAGTCGTTCTCGCCGTCGGCATTCGAGTTGATGACGTTGAAGCCCTTGTCGAGGTGAACGTCGACCTGGCGGCCGTCGGCGCGCGTGACCTCAACCTCGTAGGCGCCTTCCTCGTCACCCACCTCGGTTCCGTTGACCTTGCCGCCGCCGGTGTGATCCAGAGCGACCGCCTTCGCTCGATCGAGCGCCTGTCCGGTGATCGCCTTGTCGGTCTTGTCGTCGTCTCCGCCGCCGGCCGCTCCGGCGATGGCTGCTCCGCCAAGTGCCAGCGCCACGATCGCGGCGGCGGCGATGACCGCACCCTTGAGCTTGTCCTTCATGGTGTTGCGCCTCCTCGTATCTGGTCGATTTTGTCTGATCGAGAAGCTACCCCGGCCATCTGAGATGAGCCTGAGGCGGTCTGGGGGCCGTCAGGGAGCCAGATTCGCACGGTCGCCGCGGCGCCCGGAACGATCTCCGCTCGGCCGCCGTGGCCCTGCGCGATCGCCCGCACTATCGAGAGGCCCAGGCCCGTCCCGTCCCGGGTGCGGGCGAGATCGCCCCGGGCGAAGCGCTCGAAGGCGCGGTCGGCGAAATCGGGAGCGAAGCCCTCGCCCTGATCCGAGACCTCAAGCTCCAGGCCGGCCTGCTCGCGGCGGGACCGCAGCACGACCTCGCCCTGGCCGTAGCGCAGCGCGTTGTCCACCAGGTTGCCGAGCGCCTGGCGCAGCCGCAGCTCGTCCGCGTACACGACCTGCCCGTCCTCGGCGTCGACTCGGATGCTGCGTCCGCGCTCGCCCGCGCGGTCGGCAAAGCGCTTCTGGATCCGATCGAGCAGCTCGTGCAGGTCGAGCTGCTCGGGCCGCATGGGCAGCTGGCCGCCGCTCGCGCGCGCGACCACCAGCAGGTCCTCGGCGAGCTGAGCGAGGTGATCGCATTCCTCCACCGAGGCGACCAGCGCCTCCCGTACCTGCGGGTCGTGTCCCCCGGCGCGCAGCGCCCCCTCCAGCTCGGCCTTGATTACCGCCACCGGCGTTCGCAGCTCGTGGCTCGCATCGGCCACGAAGCGGCGTTCGCGCTCGAACGAGCGGCGCAGGCGATCCAACATCTCGTTGAGCGTCTCCCCAAGCCGGCGGATCTCGTCGTGTGCCGCAGGCAGGGGAAGACGGTCGTCTCCGCTGCTGAGTGAGACCTCGCGCGCGCGTCGGCGCATCGCCTCGACGGGGCGAAGTCCCGCGGAGGCGAGCCCGTAGCCGAGCAGGGATGCCAGGACGACGGCGATCGGACCACCGATGGCAAAGGAGGCGACGACGTTGCTCAGCGTGTCATCGCGGTCCTGGAGCGACTGGCCGACCGCGACCACGTTCGAGCCGCGGTTGTCTCGCGCCAGCAGACGCGTGATGCCCTCGATGCCCGGCATCCTGCGCTCGACGAGGATCTCCTCGCCGGCCGCGGCTCTCCGCAGCTCCGACCGGCTGAGCGCCTTGCCGCGGATGCCGCCGGCGCTGTCGAGCAGGGTGCCGTCGGGCCTCAGCAGCTGGGCGAACCCTTCCTCTCCGTCCCCGGCCGCGCCGGCCGACGCGGAGTTCGCGTCCAGGACTCCGCTGGCGCGGGCGTGCAGACCAGCGGTCAAGCTCTCGTCGAGATCGGACTTCAATCGCAGGTAGACGAACAGGCCGGATCCCGCGAGCACCAACACCATGGCGACCGCGAACGCGGCGGTCAGCCGGACCCGGACGGGCAGGCGTCTCACCCCCCGCCGTCCTTGCGCAGCCGGTAGCCGGCGCCGCGCACCGTCTCGATCGAGCTCACCCCGAAGGGACGGTCGATCTTCTCGCGCAGGTACCGGACGTAGACCTCGACGACGTTCGAGCGCTGCTCGTAGCCGAGATCCCAGGCAGCCTCCAGCAGCTGGGTCTGGGTGAATACATCGCCGGGGCGGCGCATGAAGGTCTCGAGCAGCGCGAACTCGCGCGCGGAGAGCTGGACCTCCACGTCGGCGCGCGAGACCTCGCGGGTGGCGGGGTCGAGCCGCAGGTCGCCGACCTCGATGACCGTTGGGCGCTCGACCGGGCCGCGCCGTACGAGCGCGCGCAGGCGCGCGGTCAGCTCGGCGAGCGAGAACGGCTTGGTGAGGTAGTCGTCCGCGCCGCCGTCGAGCCCCCGCACGCGGTCCTCCACCGCGTCTCGAGCGGTGAGCATGAGCACCGGCACCCAGACCCCGTCGGCGCGCAGCCGACGGCAGGTCTCGAACCCGTCGAGCCCGGGCATCATCACGTCGAGCACGATGGCGTCGTAGTCGGTCGCGCCCACCGTGAGCAGCGCCGACTCACCGTCGGCCGCGACGTCCACGACGAGTCCCTCGAAGCGCAGTCCGCGCCGGATGGCGGCAGCCATTCGCACATCGTCCTCTACCACGAGCACTCTCACGCTCCCATGATGGCGTCTCTCAGCTGAGAGGAGGCTGAGAGAGATCTCGGGGATGCGCCGCATCTCAGGTCTCTATCAGCAGCGAGCGGGAAGCTCGGCCCGTGCTCGGGAAAAGCAGGAACGTCCGCGTCTCTGTTATCGCTCTGACCGCCCTCGTGGCCCTGGCCGGAGTAGGCGCGGTCGCCGCCCGGCAGATCCGCTCGCCGGCACAGATCGCCGCGGACACCGCCGCGCCGGCTGCGTCGATCATCAGCGTGCCGGTCGAACGGCGGGCGCTGGCGACCGAGGTGATCGTCCGTGGAACTGTCCGCTATGGGGCGCCGCAGGAGGTCACGTTGCCGGTTTCGACGCTAAAGACGTCGACGTCCGTCGTCTCGAGTGTTCCGAAGCCGGGCGCACGGCTGGACGAGGGCCAGGAGGCGCTCGTCGTCTCTGGCCGTCCGGTCTTCGTGTTTCGCGGCGCAACCCCGATGCACCGCGATCTGGGTCCGGGGTCAGAGGGACGGGACGTGCGCCAACTGGAGCAGGCGCTGGCCCGCGCCGGTTTTTCCCCCGGGAGCGTCGACGGCCGCTACGACGGCGCCACCGCCACGGCGGTCGCGGCCATGTACTCCAGGCGAAACGAGGCACCGTTCGGCCCGACCGACTTGCAGGTAGACCAGCTTCGCACCGCGGCGGCCACCGCCGCGGCCGCCCGGGATGGCCTGCTGCAGATGCGCCTGGCGTTGCGGACGGCCGAGCAGGGGGCGACCCCGGCCGACGTCAACCAGGCCCAGGTGGACGCGTCTGCCGCGGCGGAGCTGATCCCGCCCGCCCGCACCGCCATCACCACCGCGCAAGACAAGGCTGCGACCGCCCGCGCCGCGATCCGCGCCGCGCAGCTGCAGGAGGCCGAGACGGCGTCCACGGCGAGCCGCGATAT
>JACCSF010000019.1 GCA_013813135.1 Thermoleophilaceae bacterium
ACTCTCGCTCGCACTGGTACGAGCAGGGCGACTGGCGCGTCCACGCAGCCTCGTCGTGGTGGTCTCGGACTTCGCGGGTCTCACCGATTGGGCCCGCCCGCTGGCCGCGCTCTGCGCGCGGCACACCGTGATGGCCGTCGAGGTCTATGACCCGCGCGAGCGCGAGCTTCCTGCGGTGGGCCGGCTGGCGATGGTCGATCCGGAGACCGGCGAGCGGGTGGAGGTCGACACCGCGGACCGGCGCCTGCGCGAACGTTTCGCGCGCGCGGTGAGCGAGGAGCGGAAGGTGGTGGCGGCGGCACTGCGGCGAGCTGGAGCGGAGCACGTGGCGCTGTCGACAGCGGGCGAGTGGGCCCGCGAGTTGGGCCGGAGGCTCGCGTGAGCTTCGCGTCGCCCGTCTTCCTTGCGGCGCTCGCGCTCGTCCCGCTTGCGCTCGCGGCCCAGGTGGTCGCGCGGCGGCGCGCGCGCCGGTTCGCGGTGCGCTTTCCCGCCGTCGCGACGCTCGCGCCGCTGCTGCCGCGCGTCTCGTCCTGGCGACGGCGGCTGCCGCTCGCCCTCTTCCTGGCGTCGCTCGCCGCGCTCAGCCTGGCGCTCGCGCGCCCGCACGCGACCGTGGCCGTGCCGCGGGAGCAGGCGTCGGTCGTGCTGGTGACCGACGTCTCCCGTTCGATGCTCGCCGACGACGTCGAGCCCAGCCGCCTCGAGGCCGCCCGCTCCGCGGCGAAGCACTTTCTCGAGGAGGTCCCCGACGAGGCGCGGGTAGGGGCCGTGGCATTCTCGACCGACCCGCACACCGTCGAAGCGCCGACCGACGACCGCAGCAAGATCGAGGACGTGCTGGACAGCCTCAGCGCCGACGGCGGCACGGCGACCGGCGACGCGCTCGCGGCCGCCCTCGACCTGGTCGACAACGGACCCGTCGCGAGGCGCCCGCCGGCGGCGATCCTCCTGCTGTCCGACGGCGAGACCACCACCGGCCGCGACCCCACCGAGGTCGCGCGAGCCGCCCGCCGCCTGCGGATCCCGATCCACACGGTGGCGCTCGGGACCCGCAGAGCGACGATCGAGACGCCGACGGGAATGGTCATCCCGGTCCCGCCCGACCCGGAGACCATGCGACGGATCGCCAGGCTGTCCGGCGGCCAGGCCTTCCAGGCAGAGGACGCCGACGACGTGGCCCGGATCTACGAGAGCCTGGGCTCCCGCGTGGCGAGCCAGAAGGAGGAGCGCGAGATCACCGTCGCGTTCGCCGCAAGCGGCGGCCTGCTGCTGGCCGCGGCGGCCGCGCTGGGCCTGCGCGGAACGGCGCGACTGCCGTGACGTCGCCGCGCGTCGCCTTTCCTGGCCGTCGAGCGTGAGCTCCGGGGGTGGGACTCGAACCCACAGCCATCGCCTTAACAGGGCGCTGCTCCGCCAATTGAGCTACCCCGGACCGTCTATTTGGGGTACATCACCTTCAAGCTGCCGCCGGAAGCCTAGCGATTCCGGCCTCGACTTCCGCATGACAGTTTGAACACAAGAGGACGCACTTGGCAGCCTCGGCACGCATCTTCTCGATCGAACGCGTGAAGCCTCAACGAACTCGGTCCGCCCGTGCACGCGGCACACTCGCTCGGCGTACTTCGGCAACCCCTGCTCCACGACACGAACACTCGTTCGTACGACGGACGGAGTGTGGATCGGATCAGGCCTCGTCGGCCGTTCCCGCCAGGCGGTCCGCTCCGCCCGATGACTTCAGCAGCGCCAGCGTCTTCGATTCGATCTGGCGCACTCGCTCGCGGGTTAGTCCGACCTCGTGGCCGATGTCCTCCAGGGTCATCGGGCCCTTGTCGCCCAGGCCGTAGCGCAGCTCGATCACGCGCCGCTCGCGCCATGGCAGCGAGTCGAGCACCTGCAGCAGGTCGGCGTCGCGGATGCGGTTGGCGACCACCTCGAGCGGGCGGTCACCGGCGTCGTCCGAGATGAAGTCGCCCAGCGCGGCGTCGCCCTCCTCCCCGCCGACCGGCGCCTCCAGCGACACCGGCTCCTGACCGAGCTTGAGGATCTCCTCCACCTTCTTCGGCGTCATCTCGACCAGGTCCGCGATCTCCTCGAACGACGGCTCGCGGTTGTTCTGCTGCATCAGCGACCGCTTGGCACGCGCCACGCGGTTCATCCGCTCCACCATGTGCACGGGGATGCGGATCGTGCGCGACTGGTCCGCCAGCGCCCGGGTGATCGCCTGCCGGATCCACCAAGTGGCGTAGGTCGAGAACTTGAAGCCGCGCCGCCAGTCGAACTTCTCGACCGCGCGGATCAGGCCCAGGTTGCCCTCCTGGATCAGGTCGAGCAGCGTCAGCCCTCGACCCGTATAGCGCTTGGCGATCGACACCACCAGCCGCAGGTTCGCCTCGATCAGCGCGTTCTTGGCGCTCATGTCGTTCTGCTCGATGCGCTTGGCGAGCCGCACCTCGTCCTCGCGGGTCAGCAGCGGCACCCGCCCGATCGAGCGCAGATACAGCCGTACCGCGTCCTCGGCGCCCTGTTCGGGCCGCGCGACCGGCACGCCGGCGGTGACCGGACCGCCGACGTCGTCCAGGTCGTCGGCGTCCTCGGTCTCCTCGACGTCGGGTGCGTCGAACCCCTCGGGCTCCTCGTCGTTGAAGTCGCTCGGACTCATGCCGTCTGCCCCATTACCTCGTCGAGCTCGCCGCGCACGCGCTGCTCCGCGGCCGCCAGCTCGCTCTGGCGCGCGTGGTCACCCTCGTGCGCGGCGCGCCGGATCTCACGCTCGATGCGGCGCTTCTCCAACTGGAGGATGCTCATCCGCAGGACGGCCTCGGCAGTGGCCGGCTGCTCCTGCGCCGCCAGCGCCACGTCGGTGACCAGCGCGGCCAGCGTGGGCTCGTCCTCGGACAGCGCCGCGAGCGGGTCGTCGAAGTACGCCACCAGGTGCTCGCGCGCCCGGCGGGTCGCTTCGGACGAGAGCTGCTCGTCGGCGGGCCGCGAGAGGTACTCGCGGCCGAGCTCGCCGCTCGCCAGGCAGCGCGCGAGAAACTCGCGCTCGGCCCGGAAGGCCACCTCGCCGG
>JACCSF010000054.1 GCA_013813135.1 Thermoleophilaceae bacterium
CCACGCTCCTATCAAGTCACGCCGGAGGTCCTCGGGCGGCGGCGGGCGACTCAAGCTTCCCCGGTCAGACCAGACGGACGACACGGCACTCTAGGGTCAGCCCGCCGCCAGCCCGAGAACCAACCGAGGCGGTCGGACGTCACCGCCCAAACGCGATCACTCTGACAGTGACGGGACTCTGCCCCCGCCGGGGCAAGTGCGTCCCGAGCCCGACGGAGTGACGCTGGGCGACCCGGCGTTCGAGCCGCTGCCCGGGGCGCGGGCCGACTACGGGCGGCTCGGCGGCAGCGTGTACCAGATCGAGGTGCCGGCCCACTGGAACGGGCGGCTCCTGCTCTTCATGCACGGGTTCGGGGAACTCGAACCCACCGCGGAGGTCTCGCCTCCCGGCATCCGCAGGTACCTGATCGGCCACGGGTTCGCGTGGGGCGCATCGAGCTTCAGCAGCACCTCGCTCATCCCCGGTCGGGCGGCCGACGAGACCGCCGCGCTCTGGGACCTCTTCGCGCGCAGGTACACGCGGCCGCCCCGGGCGTACGTGACCGGGCAGTCGATGGGCGGCGCGGCGACGCATATCGCGGCCGAGCGTTACGGGAACCGCTTCGACGGCGCGTTGGCGCTGTGCGGCGCCGCCAGCCAGACGTCGGCGGCGTCCATCATCGCCGACTTCTTCGCCGCCGCCGCGTACACCGCGGGCGTGACCCAGCCGGAGTTCGACCGGAACACGAACGTGCGCACCCTGATCCACCACCGGATCCTCCCCGCCCTGCGACGGCCACGGGCGCACCGGCGCTTCGAGGACATCATGGTCTCGCTCACCGGCGGGCCGAGGGCATTCGACCGCGACGGCTTCCGCATGGAGGAGGAGACGAACTGGCACCGGGCCGAGTTGCTGGTCGCCTCTGGGATCGCGCGGAACCGCCAAACCGTTTACCACCTCGGGGCGCCCAGCCCCGTCGCGAGCCGGAAGTTCAACCGCGCGGTCATCCGCTTCCGCACCAACCAGGCCCTGCGGCGCGTCTTCCTCGCCGGCAACGAGACCACCGGGAAGCTCGAGATGCCGCTCCTGAGCCTCCACACAACGGGCGACGGTCAGGTGCCGATCGAGCAGGCACGCATCCTCCGGCGGCGCGTCGATGCCGCTGGTCGGCACGAGCTCTTCGTGCAGCGTGCGATACGAGACCCGGGCCACTGTGGGTTCACGAGCACCGAGTGGGAGGTGGGCCTCGAGGCCCTCATCCGGTGGGTCGAGCACGGCGTGCGACCCCCGGGCAACAACGTCCTCGTTCGGCACCTCAACGATCTCCGCCGGAGGTTCGAGCTGAACCCGCGTCCGGGCACTCCGGAGGCCGATGCGGTTCCCGGTGCGCGGCGGCCGGGTGGTGCTGCGCGGCCGGCTCACGCTCGACGGTTCCAAGTTGGACGCCCGATGGCTGGGTGCGGTGGTGCTGAGCAAGGACGGACTGGTCACGCCGTGCCAGTTGGCGCTCTCGTCGGTCCGCCGTGGTCGCGGTTCGATCGACGTGATGGCCAACGCGGAGGCGAGCGGCTGCGGTGTTCCCGGTGCGGAGATCGCCCTCTGGACGTTCGCGCACGACAAGATCATCTTCAGCCGCGACACCTGGCGATGGCCTCGCAACCGCGGCCTGCGCGTCGACGCCTCCTTCTCGAGCGCGACGCCCAACGGGTCGGTCCCGCCCCGAGCGGAGTTCGCCGGGGGGGTGTTCAGACCCGATGGCAGTGAGCTCCCGGGCGGGACACGCATCGACGCCTACGTCGGCGCGACCCGCTGCGGCGTTACGTCGGTTCGGCGCACGGGAAGCTTCTCCGGCTTCATCCTCGCCGTCGTCGGGCCCGACTCGGTCCCGGGCTGCACGCGCGGCTCGACCATCACGTTCCGCGTAAATGGCCGGCCCGCGCTGGACACCGCCGTCAACGAACCGGGGCGCTCCGGCACGCTCGACCTGACGGTGCCGTTGCGCGCCGGCGAGTCACGGGCTCCAAGAGGCCGTCGGTCGCTCAGGCCACCGTCTCGCGGGCGGTGCTCCTTGAACAGCGCGAAGCGCATAGCGTCCGGCGGGGTGGTCTCGCACGCGCTCGATCAATGCCGCGATGTGGGGCGGCAGCACGTCGGGCTGGGGGAGCGGGACGCCATAGACGGGCGGCACGACGACAGACGCTGACAGGGCCGCAAAGGTCAGGTCGGCGGCGCAGAAGCGCTCGCCGCATCCCAGCGCGGCACGCCTTGATTGTTGAAGCGAACCATCAACTCGGGCTGGGCGAGCATGTTGACGTACATGAGCCGCCGGCCCCGCGGCCCCAGCTGCGCGTCGAAGCGCCGGCAGAGCCGCTCGACTTCGGCACGCTCGGCCGGCTCCGCGGGGAACAGCCGTTCCTCCGGCGGCGTGCGGGCGTCGACCCAGAGGAGGATCTCCTCCGATTCGCCGAGCGCGCCCTCCGGCGTCACCAGCACCGGAACCGTCCCCCCGCCGCCCGCCCTGCGCGCCGCGATCCGGTGGATGCCCTGGACGTGGCGCTCCTCCCGATACGAGATTCCCGCCCGCTCGAGCGCCCAACGCGCCTTCTCGCAGTAATGGCTGATCGGGATCGTGACGAGCCGCAGCACCCGGGCGCAAGGATAGGCCGCGCCCTGCCGCCTGCCGTCAGCGGCGCCCGCTGGTGGTCTTTGCCTTGCTCAGGTCGGGCGAGTGCGCCCCGCGGACGATCAGCCGGGGGCGCAGGCCGCACCCGGGCGCCGAGCTCACCGGCGTCAAGAAGATCCCCCGGCCGTTCTCATACCACACGAGGGTCCTGCCGTCGGGCGACCAGGAGGGGTCGGGCTCCGCGCCGATCTTGCGCCCGGGCCCGATCGCGCAGAGGGGCTCGGACGCGGTCGACGGGTTGCCCGTGCTGTAGATCTGGATGGTGGCGACGCTCAGGTTGGCGGTGTCTACCCGGAGGGGTCGGCGCATGACCGCGAACCTGTTGCGGGCGCGCGTCATCTCGGCGTCGGCGAGGATGTAGGAGTTGGTGCCGGTGTCCGGGTCACGGCCCGGGTCACGGTAGAACTCGACGCCCCTCGTCCTCTGGCCGACCCGGTTCGTGAAGATCTGGGCGTTGAAGATCCCGTAGCTGGTGCTGAGGACACGCTGGGAGTCGATCCACGCGGGATAGTTGTAGTCGTAGAACCCGTCCGTCAGCCCTATCTCCTTGGGGGGGTTCTTCCGAAAGTCGAAGAAGTCGGTGAACCAGGCGGCCACCGTGGGACGAGTCTCCGACGTGCGCGGGTCGTAGAACGTCGAATAGATGGCGTTCTGGGTCGCCGTGATCCGGCCGTTGGGGGAGAGGTCCACGAAGAACGGCTCGGTCGAGAGGGCCGGCGATGGGTTGATCGCCCACTGGCGTGCGCGGACGATCCGCCGGCCGTTGGGGCGGAAGGAGTGCAGGAAGATGCTCTTGAGCGCGACGATGGTCCCGTTGTCCGCGATGCTCGGCGAGTAATAGGGGTTGCCTCGGCTCCCGTCCCGAGTCAACCGGACCTGACCCGACCCGTCGGCCCGCGCCATCCAGACGTTGCTCTTCTTGATGAAGACCATCGAGGCACCCTGGGCCGGAGCAGCCAGCGCGAGCCCGACGAGAAAAGCGGTGAGGGCTACCAACCCAAACCGGGACACGTTGCGACCCTACCCGCGCCATGCAGGCCCGTCAACGAACCGCAAAGCCGTACCGGTTAGTCGTGGGCTCAGCTGTCACGGCCCACCTCCGCCAGGGTCGGCGGCCCCTTGATCCGATCAGTCGGTCGGCAGAATGCCTTCGAAGACGACCTCGAGCGAGTCGCGCACCTTGAGCGCGCCCATCAGGCCGCGGTAGGGCTTGATCCCCCACTCGCTCTGCACCAGCGGCGCAGTCCCCGTCACGTGGCCGTCGGGTCCCACGCTGAGTTCGAAGCTCGCGGGACGGCTCTGCCCGTGGATGGTGAGCTCCCCGCGGAACGACAGGCGGTCGCCGCCGTCAGCGACCTCCACAGCGCTCGACCGGAAGCTGATCGGCTCCCCGCCCAGCACCTTCTCGTCGATGTTCTTACGGATCTCCGCGCGGTCCTTATCGGTGAGCGGCTTGATTCCGCGCAGCCCCTCGCGGGGATAGAGAGAGCGGGCGTCGGCGTGCAGCTGAAGGCTCGACTGCGACAAATCCTCACCGACCTCGAGCGTTGCCTCCCACTGCCTCACGTCGATGATCAGGTCGTGCCCTGCCTTGGCGGCCAGCCCCTCGCGGTAGGTCTTGACCACAAGGTGCTCAGTGTCTGGCCCGAATTCGTGGGTACCCGCCTTGAGCCTCACCTGGCCGATCGTATGCGCTCGCTTTGCCGAGTTCAACTGCGGCTCGGCGCCGAGCAGTCCCACCGCGGCGACCACCGCGCCGGGCTCTCCTCGCCGCGCCGCAGTGCGCTCTGACCGATCAGCCGAAGGCGCACGTTGCGGGCGCGGGGCGGTCCCGAGGCGCCGGCGGGTCGGCCGCCCTGCGGATCGAGGAAGGCGAGGTCGCGGCGAGCGAGGTCTAGCACGATCACCCGTAGCCGGCCACCGACGTCGATGACGTTAATCCAGGCGTTCTCCGTGTGCACCGACGCCCCGGGTCGCGGCCCGGAGTCGCGCCAGCACGTCGTTCGCCGACAGGTGCGCCCGGCGCGGATCGGGCGTGCTCGTCGCAGCAACCGCGGGTGGCGTGGCGCGTAGACGTCCGGGCGGTAGTACAGGGGTCGGGATTCGTGGCTTCCTGGACGCCGGCGTAGCCGTTTCCGCCCGAGTTCGGCCTGACGACGCCGCCGCCCAGCAGGGGGTCAGCGCCCACTCCAGCTCGTTGCGCTGCTCACGTCGCAGACATGGACGGCGCAGCGGTCTCACGGCTATCCGCGAGCGCGGGAAATGCAGCCCGTCTGGGAGCAACTCGGGTTCGACCGCCGGGCCCCGGTGCTCCGCCGGATGCAGCGCCCGCCGACAGGAGGGTCGCCTGCCCGATAGCGAGACGCGCAATAGGATCGCCTCCATGGACTCGCTCGCCCGGGAGGCGGTCGACCTTCTCAGCCAGACCTACGGGCGGTACGAGGGCCACCGCGCGGTGCATTCGAAGGGTACGGTTTGCAAGGGCACGTTCACCGCCATGCCCGACGCGGCGCGGCTGACCCGCGCGGCCCACATGCAGGGCGAGCCGGTGCAGGTCACTACGCGCTTCTCGAACGGCGCCGGCAACCCGGCGAGCCCCGACTTCGTCCAGGACGGTCGCGGGATGGCCACCAAGTTCTACCTCCCCGATGGCTCGCGAACGGACATCGTGGCCCTCGACCTGCCGTGTTTCTTCGTGCGGACTCCCGAGGACTTCATCAAGTTCACTCGCGCCGGTAGGCGGCTGCCGGTGATCAACCAGCCCGGCCCCCGCTTGGCGCTCTATCTGGCCACCCACCGCGAGGCGCTGCGGGCGGTTCGCGCGTTCCTGGCCCTCAAGCCACCGGCCAGCTACGCCCGCGTCCGCTACAACGGGCTCCATGCGTTCCGCTGGGTCGACGCGGACGGCGGGGAGCGTTACGTGCGCTACGGCTGGCTGCCCGAAGCGGGCGTGGCCACCATCTCCACTGGTGAGGCCAAGCACGCCGGCCCGGACTATCTTCAGCAGGACATCGTCGATCGCCTCGGACGCGAGCCCGTCCGCTTCACTCTCCAGGTCCAGCTTGCCGGCGAGGGCGATTCGGTCGCTGACCCGACGGCGGTGTGGCCGGAGGAACGCGAGACCTTGGTTGTAGGCACGCTCGAGCTCACGGAGCTCGAGACCGGACGCGACACGGGCGGCGACATCCTCGTGTTCGACCCCACGCGGGTCACCGACGGCATCGAGCTCACGGACGACCCGATCCCGCGCTTCCGCTCGCAGGCCTACTCGGTGTCGGTCGAGCGGCGAGCCGGCGTCTCCCGCCCCGCCGAGCTCGACTAAAAAACGATCCTCCCCCGCAAGCGCAGACCTTCACCGTGCTGCTGCGCGGCCCGACATGCCATGGAATCGGCGCCTACGCGTGACCGGCCAAGCCGACCGTTGCGCTCCCCCAGCTCAGGCGTCTGCGTGCAGGCTGAGGGTCCGCACCGGCCGTCCACGGTAGCCCGACAGGGCGACGAGGCGCTCGTGATCTCCGGGCCAGGTCGTCAGCGTGACCGAGGCGAGCTCTCCAGGCGGCTCCATGCGGAGCCAGGCAAGCGGCGAGCGCTCGGTCGCCTCGCTGCCGGCGGCGCCGAGCAGCGCGCGCAGGCGCTCGCGGCGCGGATCGTCGAGGTACTGCCAGAGGATTGAGTGAAAGACGACGGTCGCCACGGCGTCGGTGCGCTGCGACAGCTTTGCCTCAAGCCACTCGCAGACATCCGCGCGATCAACCGCTGGTGGGTGCTCGCGCGCCACGTCAAGCGCGGCGTCGAGGAACTCGAGGCGCTGGAGGTGATCCGCCCAGACGGAGGAGCGAAGCGCGAGTCGCGTTTCGGGATCGACGGGATCGAGCGGGGCGGAGTCACAGCCCCGGCGCTCGATGACGACCATCTCCATTCCGGGGGCAGGACCGCCCTCGAAGGCGCCTGAGATCCGCACCGCCGAGTCTTCGGGTCCCCACTCCCAACCATCCCCCTCGTAGCGGTAGCGGTCCCAGTTCAGGTTGAGGCCCGCACTTGACCCAAGCTCGAGAATCCGGAGCGGCAGGCGGTACTCGCTCGCGACCGCGAGGAAACCCGGAAGGAGGGAGGCGCAGCGCCCGACCTCGTTCGTCTGACAGGGACGAGCGACCAGCTCGCGCAGGCGATCGCAATGCTCCTCGAGTACGGCGCGGAAGGTCGGCCAGGCGCCGTCCAGCCCGGCGTCTCCGCCCGTGGACGGGTAGTGGCGGGCGAGCGGCGGCGCCTTACCCTCGAGCACGAGCCGGTGGACCGCCGCCAGGAAGCGAAGCGCGAGGGCCGAGCCAAACGGCTCGTCGGCGTGCTCTCGAAGCACCTCGAATGAGGGACCGCCCGCCTCGGCGTCGCGGGCGGCGTACTCCAGCAGATGCGCATAAAGCGGCGACCCGCCCCGCGCGTGGATTGGCCACCTTTTCGATCGCAGGCGGTCGGCGACCTGGTGGGCGCCGGCGCCGGCTTTCGAGTCCCGTTTGGGCTCAGACGCTCTCGCGGTCACGGCGACGGAGTATGCCCAAGGGGCAGTTACCCGAGAGAGCGCCGCGAAGCTGACGGGGCTGCGAGCGTCCCCAGGGATCTGTTCGTTACGGTCTCTCGTGTAACCGCCAATCCCGGCTGGGGCGAGGGGCTGAGTGGCGCGTCCTAGCGCCGACCCGCCGAACCTGATCTGGGTCACGCCAGCGAAGGGAGAGACGATGCAGCCAAGTGTTCCCGCGACGGGCGATCCGATCCCGGTCGAACGCTTCTCGGTGGAGCTCTGGTCGGGAATCGAGGACACCTACCGGGCGATCCTCGAGCACCCGTTCATCACCGGGCTCACCGACGGCTCGCTCGACCGGAGCGGGTTCGAGTTCTACGTGATCCAGGACGCCCACTACCTGCGCCAGTACGCCCGTGCGCTGAGCGTGGCGGCAGCGCGGGCGCCGGTCGAGGCGGACATCGCGATGTTCAACGAGCACGCCGCGGGCGCGATCGCCGTCGAACGCTCCCTTCACGAGAGTTTCTTCGCCGACTTCGAACTGAGCGAGCGGGACGTCTACGGCACGCCGATCGCCCCCACGAACCTCGCCTACACGAGCTACCTCCTGGCCACCGCCTACGGGGGCTCCTTTCCCGAACTGCTCGGGGCGCTGCTGCCCTGCTACTGGATCTACTGGGAGGTGGGCAAGGCGTTGCTTGCCAGGAGCTCCCCCGATCCGCTCTACGCCCGCTGGATCGAGACCTACGGTGGCGAGGAGTTCGCGGAGATCGTCAGAGCGGTCCTCGCCCTCGCCGACCGCCTCGGGCCCGAGCTCAGCCCGGCCGAGCGCGTGCGTGCCGCTCGTCACTTCGCCACCACCAGCCGCTACGAGTGGATGTTCTGGGAGATGGGCTACCGGCGGGAGCGCTGGCCCGTCTAGTCGGACAGCTTTCAAACCTTGGGCCGCACCTACGAGTGCTGCTTGGCCTTAACGCCTGAGCTGTGGCAACACGGCCCCCTGCGGTCCGTTCGAGCTGTCGCGGCTCGTCGCCCAACGGCCACGGTAGCCACGTTGCGCTTCGGCGAACGTGTCAAGGTTGCCGGCGGTGAGGAGGCTTTCTAGCCTAGCCCTATGAGGACAGACTGCCGCGCGCGTCACGCGCTACAGCTGCGCCATCTCGGCTGATGCGGCCCGGCGCGGGATGTCCGTCGCGGCTGATGGCGCGTCCGGTGTCGATTTCGAGGGCTGGCGTTCGTGTAGTGGTGAGCGCCGGCGTTCTCGCCGGATCCCCAACCTGAGGGGAGTTCAGATGAGCAAGGTAATCGTGAACATGAGTGTCTCGTTCAACGGCGTGATGCAGGCGCCGGGCCGGCCCGACGAGAACGACCGCGGCGGCTTCGAGCACGGTGGCTGGGCGATCCCCTACAACGAGGGGGTGATGGGCCCGGTCCTCGGCGAGAGCATGGGCCGACCCTGCCCGATCCCCGGCAAGCGCCGTGCCACGATCCCCCTTTGCTAGGCGCGCCACTTAGGCTCGGTCAGGTCGTGCTGCCGGCTGGCGAGATGATGGCAGCGATGACGGAGGCGAACGCGGCGGTCATCGGCCGCTTCTATGAGGAGCTCTGGAATCGATGGGACCTCGCCGTCGCTGACGAGATCCTCGCGCCAGCGCTTCGCTTTCGTGGGACGCTAGGAACAAGCTGCGCTGGGATCGACGCATTCAAGCGCTACGTCGAGCAGGTGCGGTTCGCTTTCCCCGACTGGTACAGCCGCATCGACGAGGTGATTACCGCCGGCGAGAAGGTCGTCGCACGCATGACGTGGAGCGGGACCCACCGCGGTGACCTGTTACTTCCAGGAACTTCTGATGGAGCTAGTCGGACTCGAACCGACGACCTCCTGGGTGCGATTCAAGAGCGCGCCATCGCCAAACCCGCTCCAGGAGCGGCTCTCTGGCCATTCCAGAGCGCGAAATACCCTCCGACACCCGCGGTTATCCGGGGGTTTCGGGGATGGGACGCGCTCCATCCCCAAAACGACCGACGTCTCTCCGCGACGGCGGCCGCATGGCGTCGGTCAGAGTGTTGCTTGCCTGGGGAAGCGAAACTCTGCTCGCCACTCATAGGCGGGCGGCGCTTCTGGTTTCGTCCTGGGCGTCAGGCGCGAGCGGCGAGGTGTCGCGGCGTGTTCGAAGTTCTGCCCGCAGTTCGTGTGGGCGGTCGCTGGTGACGGCGTCGAGGCCGAGGGCTAGCAGCCGCTCGAGCAGGGCGGCGTGGTTGATCGTTCCGGACGTCACGCTCAGGCCGCTGGCGAGGAGCGGCGCGATAAGCGCAGGCGACAGGAGGAAGTGCTCTACGCAGACGCCGTGGAGGCCGGCCCTCTGCACCCAGGCGGCGAGCGCGTCGATCTGGTAGTCGGCCCAGAGCACGAGCCGCGCTCGGAAGCCACGCCGGGCGGCGAGCTCGCACGCCCCCGACCAGAAGCTGACGACCTCGATCCGCTCCCGCGCGTGGTGGTGGCGGAGGCGCTCGCAGAGGGCGAGCGCGGTGCGCCGGGCGAGCGCGCCGTCGGCGTGTGCCTTGACCTCGAGCTGGAGAGTCACGCTGGGCGGAGCGAGCCCGAGCAGCTCATCGAGGATCAGCGGGCGCTCGTCGCTGGGCGTGCCGTCCGCACGGCGCAGTCGGCCCGCGCGAATCTCGGCCGCCGTGTGCTCGTGCGCCCAGCCCGACAGCGTCGTGCCCGCCTCGAGCAGCGGGTCATGCAGCAGTACCAGCTCGCCGTCGGCGGTCAGGCAGCAGTCCGTCTCGAGCCCGGCAAGCGGGCGCTCGAGCGCGCGCGCGAGCGCTGCGGCGGAGGAGTCTGGGCCGTAGGCACGGCCGAGCCGGTGGGCGTAGAGCGCCGGGAGCATCCTCCCGCCAGCGTGGCGGCACGCGCTCTTCCGCGGTTACCCTCCTGCGACCGCGGCGTGAAAGGGCCGTGAAGAGCGCGGCTCGCGGGGCGCTCTCAAGCGATCAGGCGAGCGAGAACTCGCGGGTGGCCGTCGACATCGACCTCGTCGAGCGCCTCGGTCCGCTCGAAGCCCGCGTCTCGCGCGAGGCGCGCGATCCCGGCCTGCCCGAAGCCCCAGTAAACATAGTCGTCGCACGCGTAGACCTCGCCGGGCTCCGAGGCCCTGATCTCCTTGCCGTCGCGGTCCTCGGGGCGGATGCCGTAGGTCTCGACCAGCACCGTGCCAGCGGGCGCGGTTCGCTCGCGCAAGACCCGGAGCAGCCCGAGCGGGTCCTCGACGCGGTGCAGGATCCCAAAGCAGAAGACGAAGTCGAACTGCTCGTCGAGCCGGCGATACTCAACGGACGAGCCAACTAGCCCGTGGATCGCGCGGAAGCCCTCCCCGCCCTCCAGCTCGATTCCCCAGCGAGCAGCGACCCAGAGCCGGTACTGCTCGTTATCGACCGCGACGACCCGGCCCGCTCCGCTCCGCTCGGCGAGGAACGCATAGAAGCCGTCGAAGGTGCCGACGTCCAGCACGCTGAGACCCCCGAAGTCGGCCGGGAGCGCCGACACGCGGTAGCGATGATCGCGCGCGGCGCCGGGCGTATAGATCCCCTCGGCGCGGTTGAGAGCGAACGTGTGAAACCAGAAAGGCACCGCGTCGAGCACCGAAAGCGCGAGCTCTGGATCCGCCTGAATCGGCAGCAAGTCAGCGACCTGCCGCTCGGCGTCCGTGACCGAGAACTGGCTCACGCTACGCTCCGCCCCCAATAGGCGTCTCCATGCAAATACCTCCTATTCGGGGTGGCTTCCTCCTCGCCCCAGGACCTAGACCGCTACCGCTCAGGCTACCGCCACTCGCGGACCCCTCCACCACCCGTCAGGCTCACGGCAGCCCATCACCACCCGGGCACCGCGCGCCCGCTTCTCCGTGAAGGCAGCACTCTGGCGCTCCGGCGAGCAGCCAGGCGAGAGTGCTCCATCCCCATCGAAGCGGGAGCGCTTGCGACTTCAGATGCTCAGTCCGGCGCTCGCGGAGATCATCGGGGGTCGCCGGTTGTGGACGGTGTCGATGATCTCGGCAGTGTCGATCCCATCGAGATAGACCGACGTCACGCCTAGGTTGACGTGGCCGAGCTGGCGTTGGATGACGTTCAGGGGCACGCGCTCGCGTGCCATCTCGACCGCATGGGCGTGGCGCAGCTGGTGTGGGGCGAAGCGTCTCCGGACGCCGGCCTTCGTTGCGATCCGGCGCAGGTGGTTGCGCGCGGCGGCGGGCGTCCATGGCCTCCCCCGGGTCTGCCCGTCGATGACGCAGAACAGCGTCCCGACCGGGATCTCGACCCGGCGGGCGAGCCAGGGCCGCAGCTGCTCGAAGCCCCAATCGTCCATGCCGACCTCACGGCGCTTGCCGCCTTTGCCCTGGCGGATCAGGGCGAGCCGCGGCTGGGGTCGAGATCCGGTTCGGTCAGTGCCATCGCCTCGCCAATTCGGAGTTCAGCCCGCCAGAGCACGACGATCAGAGCCTGCAGCCGTAGCCCGTGGTCTGACTCGCCGGCCTGGCGCATGACAGCGACGATCTCCTCGACCCTCGGCGGGTCGGGCGGATATGGAAGCCGGGCAGCGTCGCCGGGGAACGCCGGCGGCCAGCCGCATCGAGCGCCGTGGAGCGCGGACATGAAACCTCCCTCGTTGAACAGCGCGAGCGGTCTGCTGTATCAGCGCGCTGCTCAGCCGCGCTTGTAGCGACTGGCGATGTACTCGTCGACCCAGGCCTTCGAGCTGCGCCAGGTGCCGTCTGAGGCCTTGGCCGCCTTCAGGCGTCCTCGAATCGCTGCGACGCGAAGCGCGTTGGCGGACAGCTCGTCGGTCGCGAGCGCGGGGAGCGGCACCAGTCGGGCGGGGCCGGCGATCGCCGGCACGATGAACTTGTAGAGGTTGTCGAGCACCGCGCGGGCGAGGAACTCGCCGAGCGGTCCGGGGTCGCCCTGGTCGGCGCGCCGCAGCGCGGCAAGGTAGCGCGTGCGGTCACCCTTGTAGATGATCGCCGGCGGGTGCCCAAGCCGAACCAGCAGGAGGTTGAGGACCAGTCGACCAGCGCGACCGTTGCCGTCGAGGAACGGGTGGATCTGCTCAAAGCGGGCGTGCAGCGACCCGAGCGCCTCTGCGATCGTCGCCTCGTCGCCATCCCGGAGCTTCTGCGCATCCGCGACCCAGTCGCGGATGAGGGCTGGCACCTCAGGCCATGGCGGCGGTCGCATACCGCCAGGGAACGGCTCGATGTCGTGCTCGCGAAACGAACCCGGGCCCTCACGCTCTGTTGCTTGGGGGTGCGGCGCGACATCCCATACCGGGGTCGTTGCAAGCGCGTGAATGTGGCGGATTTCGGCAAGCGACACCAGCTCCCCGTCCGCCCAGTCGCCCGGCTGAATACCGTGTCCGTAAACCCCGTCGGCGGCGGTCGCGTAGCCGCGCACCTCGAGGTACTCACCCAGCTCCTTGTTGCCGACGGCGCGGCCCTCGGCGAGCAGGAGCTCGACCTGCTTGAGCACCAGCGTGTTGCCCTCGATCGCGGTCGAGTGGTGAGTCTCCTCAAGCCAAATCCCTCGCCAGATCCCCTCCGCCTCCGCAGGGGACGGCAAGCCGCCCAACCGCTCGCGCAGCTCCCGTATCTGCGCCCGCAGCCGTTCGTACACGGCCGCTCGGGGCGGACGCCCCCGCCGACCCACCCCAATGTTGTTCGGCTCGGGCATAATTGAACTGTACCGAACACTTTCGGAAAGTGTTCGAACATCGACCCCCAATCAGTACCGAACAAACTCCGCCGCGCCCCGCCGCGGCCGGCGAGTCCGCGGTCGTGGACGCTCCCGCTCGCATGGGCGAGCAACACTCTCGTGGCCCGCCGGGCTCGTACCGCGAGTGCGTTATCGCTTCGCGCCGAATGCGATAGGTGGGTGCCGGGGCGCTGAGATCTCGGTCAGTGATAGAGACCAACGCCTGCAAGCATCAATACAACACCCCCACAGGTTAGGAAGAAGCCGATCGCCGCGTACAGATGGTGGAGATCCGAGCGGCGCCGCCGTGGCCACGCCATGAGCGTGATGGCGACGCCGGCGGTGGCGAGGAACGCTCCAGCGGCGCTAGCAACCAGCTGGATTCGTAGGGCTCCGCTTGCCGCCAAGAGCAACGGCGCGAGGGCGAGGAGCACTCCGAGACCGGCAACGGCGAGCCTTGGCCGAGAGCGAATGAAAGTCACGCTCCTTCGATCCTTCGAAGCCGATGGCGATTCAGCTTCCAACGACGCGTCCGCACCCCCGGGCTCCGTGGGGGCGAGGCCTATTCGGCGCTCTTGAGCGCAGGCGTGTTCGACCGAAGGCCGGGACCGGTTGCCGATCGGGTGCGCGCGGTCCGCATGCCGCTGGCGATCAGCCGGTCGCGGTGACCGTGACGCGGGCCACGGGCGCGTTCACGTCCCAGCCGTGCACATCGGACACGAGGTCTCTGCGGCCGGTGATCCCGGAGTGGTGGCGGATCACGTCGTTCTGGGCCAGCGCGGGGTCGCTCTGGCCGGTGCCGGGCTCGCCCGAGCTGACGCCGATCAGATCCTGGCAGGGCGGCACGATGTCGGCGAGGTCCTCGGTGTTGGCTTCGGTGCCGGCGTCGTAGCCGAGCGTCTCGGCGGTCACGCTCTGCCCCACGTGCGTCGGCAGCCGGAGACTGTTCACTCCGGTGAAGCCGTCGTTGGTGCAGATCAGCATCGCGGCCAGCGACAGCCGGCGCGCGCCGCGCTCGGCGCTGATGGTGAACGTGGTGGTGTCGCCGAACATCGCCGAACCCGGCTTGCCCGCCGGAACGAGCGGGCCGCCCGGTGCCTCCACCACTTCTGCTACCTGACGGTCCACTCCCAGGTCGGCCAGCAGCGGCGCGTTGTTGCCGTTTTCGGCGATCTCCTTGACGCCGAAGCTCGCCGTGCTGCCGACCCCGAAGATCTCGTTCCTGCCGCGGTGGGTCGCCGCCACCGCCGGGGTGAGCGGCTGGCCGCTCGTCAGGTTGGTGAACGTGACCTCGAACGTGTCGGCCCGGTGGGCGTCTGCGGCCGGCGCGGCCGCCAGCGCGGTCACCGCCGCGGCCGCCGCGGCGAGGCCCTTGGTGCGCTTCATCCTGTCCCCCTCTTGTCGGGTTTTGCCCTGCAGGCGACCCTACGCCGCGGATCTTTCGAAACCCTTGCGAAAGTCTGACGGCTGGCGGGCGGCCAAAAAAGCGCGATCCGCACGCCGAAGCTGGCCGCGATCGCCGCCACGACCAGCCCGACGAGTGCGCGCCCGAGTCTGCCCGGCGGCAGCCAGCCGGTGGCCGCAACCAGGCAAGCGGTGGTGAAGAGCGCCGGCGCCGCGCGCATCAGGGCCACCACCGCCCTGGCGGCGATGCTTGCGCCTGGGTGTGCCGAAGGGCTCATCGCTCGATGCGAGCGTGGGGAACGAATGCCGCCAGGGCGAACCAGAACTGCTGGTCGTGGCGGACCGGTGCGAGCCGCTCGCCGGCGAGCTCGCCCGCCACCGCGCGCCCGGCGATGTTCCAGCGCGACCCGGTCTGGCGGTCGACGAACGCGTCGCCGCGCCGCTCGAAGCTGAGCGCCCGGCCGCCCAGGCGCGGGTCAACGCAGCGGCTGTGCCGACGTCGCGCGAGCCTTCGATGCTCGGTGCGTCGAGCGGCGATACGACGCCGCGCTTGTAGAAGACCACGACGGGGCGCCCGCCGGCTTCGGTCTGGACGACGGGTTCGCGCGCGAGCCGGCCGAACGGCACGACCACGGTCCCGCGTCTGGCGAAGATGGCCAGGACGCGCTCCTTGGGCGGCAGGCGGTCGTCCGTCTCGCCCTCGAACAGGAACGGCTCCGAGTTGCGCTGGTCGTAGCCCGCGTAAGGATTGGCGCCGTAGTCGCGCTCGACGCCGGTGTCGCGTGAGAGCACGTCGCCGCTTGGGTGGAT
The DNA here is from genome assembly GCA_013813135.1 of Thermoleophilaceae bacterium. Lineage (GTDB taxonomy): Bacteria > Actinomycetota > Thermoleophilia > Solirubrobacterales > Thermoleophilaceae > JACVRW01. Next base: position 15,142 of record JACCSF010000054.1, read on the forward strand.
GCGTTTGAAGTCGGCCCAGCTGAGCGTCTGCGATGGAAGCACCTGCAGGCGCGTTCCGGTGAGCTCGCCGACGACGGCCTCGGCGCTCAGCTGCTGCCACCACGACTCGGTCTGGCGGTCCCACATGACGAGGTCGGACTTGCGCAGGTTCCCGGTCGTCCCGAAGGTCAGCGCGCGGCCATCGACTCGGCGGTCGAAGACGAGCGACGAGTTGCAGAGCGGGCAGTAGGTGACGGCGATCGGCCGCCCGCCGAGCGTGTCGTTGACGATTTCGTGCCAGACCAGGATCTGGATCGGGTAGGCGCGCAGCTGCTTGCCGGCCGCGACGGCGAGCACCGGCTCGCGGTCGAACAGCCACTCGTCGGCGTCGGCCTGCGAGGTGGGCCTGGGCTCGTCGACCGGGGGGATCCCGTCGCGGGGCGGGCCGCCTGACTGGAACTCGGACAGCGGCACGCTGTGCTTGGCGAAGTCGGTCTCCCAGCCGCTCTTGTCGATCCGCAGCACATCGGTCGGTGCGCCGCCGCGGCCGGAGCCGTCCGGGCGCGCCGGCTCGTCGTCGTCGCAGGCCGCGACGACGAGCACGGTGAGCGCGAGCGCCGCAGTGAGCCATAGCCGTGTCATCTTCCATTTCGACCCCGGCGGCGAGCGCACGGTTCGACGGGTCTGAATCGTCCGGGGCGTGATAGGCATCCAAGGGGCGGATGGAGAGACGCTACGACTTGGTCATCCTCGGCGGAGGAACAGCGGGGCTGGTCGCCTCGCTGTATGCCGCGCGGGTGGGCGCGCGGGTGGCGCTCGTGGAGCAGGCCGAGCAACCGGGCGGCGACTGCCTGTTCACCGGCTGCGTTCCCTCCAAGAGCCTGATCGCTTCCGCCCAGCGGGCTCACGACATGCGCACCGCCGACAGGCTCGGCCTGCGGCCGGCGGAGCCGGGAGTCGACTTCGCGCGGGTGATGGAGCGGGTGCAGGAGGTAATTCGCCGGGCCGGCGTGCGCGACACCGCCGAGCACCTCGAGTCCGAGGGCGTCGAGGTGGTGCGCGCCTATGGCCGCTTCGCGCGGCCGGGCGTGGTCGAGGCGGCCGGGCGCGAGCTGCGCTTCCGAGCGGCGATCATCGCAACCGGCTCCCGGCCCGCACTGCCGCCCATCCCTGGGCTCGACCGGGCCGACTTGCTCACCAACGAGACGGTCTTCGACCTGCGCGAGCTGCCGCCTCGGCTCGCAGTGCTGGGCGGTGGCCCGGTCGGCTGCGAGCTGGGCCAGGCCTTCGCCCGGCTGGGAAGTCGCGTGGAGATCGTCGAGGCGGCGCCCGTCCTGCTGCCGAGCGAGGACCGCGAGGCCGGCCGCTTCATCGCCGGCACGCTCACCGGCGAGGGCGTGGGGTTGCACCTCGGAGCGCCTGTGACCCGGGTCGAGCCGGGGGAAGGAGGCGCCGGCGTGCTGGTAGCGGGCGAGCGCCGCATCAAATACGAGCGCCTGTTGGTGGCGCTCGGGCGGCGGCCGGCCAGCGACGGCATCGGGCTCGAGAGCGTGGGGGTGGAGCGAGATGCGCGCGGCTTCGTCAAGGTGGACGCCCGTCTGCGGACCAGCGGCGACCGCATCTGGGCGACGGGCGACGCGGTCGGCCGCATGTATTTCACCCACGTGGCCGGCCACCAAGGCCTGACCGCCATGGCCAACGCGCTCTTTCGCGCGCACCGCCCGTTCGACTACTCGGCCGTGCCGCGCGTGACCTTCACCGACCCCGAGGTGGCCGCCGTCGGTCTCCCGACCGACCGGGATCGCGCAGGCCTGCGGACGATCGACTGGGCGAACGAGCACGT
>JACCSF010000075.1 GCA_013813135.1 Thermoleophilaceae bacterium
GCGCATCGCAGGCCGACCAGCCCGATCCGACCTCCGCTTCCGTCTGCTCACCGCAACTCCTCACGCTCGAGGCGTTGCAACGACCGATTGAATCCGCCCAATACACCTCGATCGACTACACCCAGACGCTGGCTGATCATGGCGTCCTGCCTCGGTCGGGTCGGTCGGGGACGCCTACGACAACGCGCTGGCCGAGTTCGTTTGTCGACTCGTTCAAGACCGAGCTGATCGCCGACCGCGTCTGGCGCACCCGCTCCCAGCTCGAGCTCGCCGTCGTCGAATACGTCGCCTGGTTCAAGACGCTCGCCTCCACGAAGCCCTCGACGACCGCCCGCCCGCCGAGTTCGAGAAACTGCGCGACAACAAGCAAGAGGAGTACTTGGAAACCAACTAACCCGGCCTCCGCCGAAGCCGGGACGGCTCAAGCCGCCCATCGCTCGCCTCAACGAGCTGAACAACCTGACTGGGTCCTACAGCTGGATGAGGGTGCGCGGGCCTATCCGGGCAGCGTCGCTCATCTCACTGGGAGGGGACGGGAGCACTTGAAGACCAAGTAGACGCTGGCGGCGCCCGTTGCTGAAGATCGGCTCAGATCGGACCACGCGCGCGGGTCGCTCGCCATGCTCGCCGATTCCGCTCACGCTGAGGATTTCAGGGTGGCCCTCGACCCGTCTGTGGTCATCAACTACCACGGCCAGACCTCCCACGCTGAGGTCGAGGGCGTGGCCTCGCTCGCCTCCACCGAGGCCCACTTCGAAACTGACGGGGATGCGCTCGCTCGATCGCTGGTTGGCTCTGCTTATTGATGGCTCCATCTGCTTGCGGGTCGTCATGACGAGAACGAAAAGAACGAAACCGGCAACCGCAATTAGAAGGGCCGCTGCGACCTCGCCCATCGTGCGGCTCGGGCCCAGCTGATGGATCGCGATTCCTAGCGGCACGAACAGATAGACGCTCAACACCGCAGCCGCACCAAGCGCCGCGAGAAGCCCCCCCAGCGCCTCCGGCAGGCGCCGGCTCATACGCTCAGGATCTTCTCGTGGGCCGTCTGGTCAGGTCTGGTCTTGGGTGTTGGCTCCCAATGAACTTCGCGGCGTCCGCGAACCCAGTTCGCCACGGCGGAGAACCCTGCGGCGCTCTCGAGAATTCCTGCGATCGGTGCGACCGCGATGATCTTGAGGCACTCGATGAGCCGCGCCGTCGGCGACAACTGCCGCGCGCTGGTGAGGTTGTACCAGGCGCCGATCGCCAGCGAGCTTAACCAGAGCACGGCGCAGAAGACCAGCCACGCCGTCACCGGTAAGGGCAAGAGGTTCGGGTGACTGCCGACGGCGAGCTGTTCTGCCTGGCCCGATACGTACAAGGCCCCGAGGAGGCCGGCGGGAAGGCCGAGCGCGAACGTGGCGACCCGATAGCGGGTTCCCCAGACGAGCTGCCGACTCACCGCGCTCGGCAGCTCCTGGAACTCCGCGGTGCGCTGTATCGCGGCGACACCCTGCATGACGCCCAGAATCCAGCGATATCGCTGCTTGAAGGCGCTGCGCAACGAGAATGGCGGCTGCTCGAGCATCACCGATCCGTGCCACCCGAAGATGCCGGGCCCCTCCTGCAGATAGGCCCGAGCCCCGAAAACGTAGTCCTCGGCGATGAATGGCTGCCCGTCGAGCGTGCCGATATCCCATCCGAGCTTATTCTCAAGCTCTTCCTCAATGACCAGATTCGAGCCGTGCAGGTGCAGAGGCACTCCGCGCTCCATGACCGCGCGGCACTCGAAGCAGCCAATTGGCCTCTGCGCCTCCATCGCGCGGCACACAAGGCTCGCGTGGGTGTACTCGAGGGGATAGTAGATCGGCCCTCCATGATCTTCTTGTCGGTCGTCGCGAGATGACGGATCAGCTTGCGAAGCTCTGTGGGCTCCATGACGCTTTCCTCGTCGTAGTGCACGATGAAGGTCCGTCCCGGCTTCGCGTTGAGGCCCCCGATCCGGCGCTCGACTAGGTAATGAAGGCCACGCGCCTTCATCTTCGTCCCGTTCGCGGTCTCGTACTCGGGCGGAATGACAAACACCTCAACCGCGATTGGGGTGCGATCGAAATCCCGTTCGAGCTCGAACTGCTGAGCCAGCGACTCGGTCACCACTTCAACGCTGACCTTGTCCGCGTAAAGCTGCGGCGCGTCACGGGCGAGGGCGACGACATTCTGGATGCCTCGCCGGATCACCTCGGTCGTGCCATCTGACCCCCGCGTGGTGATCTGGACCTTCACGTAGGGCAGCTCCGGCAACATTTCAAGATGCTTGGAGGTGGCTGCCCGCCGGATGCGGTAGCGAGGCCAGTGGAAGACAAAGCTCTTGAAGTACGCGAGGAATCGGAGCGCGATGAAGGTCACCATGATGGTGACCACATATCCGACGACGATCTCGGTGGAGACGATGAAGCGCATGCGGGCGTTCAGCTTCGGTGGATCAGCACGCCGGATCCGAACGGTTGCGAGCCAATGGAAGGGCTTAGCAGCCGGTTCTGCTTCGGCACGAAGCGATGGTCCGGCTGGCCGGTGCTTCTTCTGCGCATCCCCACGGTCTAGGAGGCTTCTCGGTGAGAGTCAGCTGTTGTTCCTGTGTGTAGATCTCGATCCAAAGCCGCCTCGCCGAGTCGCCGCTCAGCACCCTGCGCGGCGCGGGTGAGCAGCCTCCAGAGGGTGACGCGGTCCTCAGCGTCGAGAGCTTGCAGAACGTCGTCTTCGATGTCCTCCTGCGCGCGTGCAGCTCGTGCCAGCGCCTGTCGGCCCACCTCTGTGATCTGCACGCGGTGGCGCCGGCGGTCCTCGGTGTCGCGGCGGCGAACCAGGTGACCCAGGTCCTCCAGCTCGTTGAGCAGCGAGACGACGTTCTTGGGGTCCATGCCCAGCGCGGCACCGAGCACCTGCTGGGGTGCGCCGTCATGCTCCGCCAGATAGCTCAGCGCCATCAGCAGGCGAAGGTCCATACCAAGTACGTCCGCGCTACTGCGTCGCATCACCTGCTTCGTCAACCGCGGCAGCAAGACCATCGAGTTTGCCGCGTAAAAAGGAGTCGCCGCAGTCATTGACCGGAATTATACCACGCCGTGGTACTTTTCGATGCGCGGGTATCGTTCATGCCATGCCTGTCGTATCGATACCAGGAATGATTCGCGCTGGGAGCGCTCTCCCTACCGCCACTGGGAGAGCCCAAGAGCATTCGCCACCCGCGGCGACCATCTCGCCGAAACGGTCGGTGCTGCGGTCCAATCAGCTCGGAGCTGGCCGAAGGGCCCCGAGGACGGGCTGGGCAGAAAAAACCCGCTTAGTGGCGGGCTTCTGAAGGCCAAGCTGGGGTTGGCCTCATCCTTACCATGGAGGTGCTCTACCAGCTGAGCTACGTCGGCTTGTTTCCGGCTCTCGGGCCGTAATGGGGGGAGCAGGATTCGAACCTGCGTAGGCAGTGCCACGCGGTTTACAGCCGCGTTCCTTTAGCCACTCGGACATCCCCCCGAGCGTCAAGGGAGTCGATTGTAGACGCGGTTTGATCGCCGTGCCGAGCAGGCAGCGGGCGGCCGGGCTCGACCTCGAACTCGGAATACTTCGGCCCCCCGAGCGTTACGCCACGACCCCCGAATATCGCCGACGAGGGGATGCACCAGCGGCGGCCATCGCCGACAACGATGAAGAGGCAGTCGCAGAAGGCGGGATCGAAGCGTTTGACGATTCCGCTTCTGGTTGCCCCCACGGGTGCAGATCGTCACCTCCCAACGCTCGAAGCGGAAGCATGTGCAGCTCTTGACCCTGAACGCGAACCAGCCCGTCGGCAAACTCGGCGATGAAGTCGCAATGCGGGCTGTGCCCGATCGGAAAGTAGATTCCGGCCCCCTTGGACTCGAACCACTCCATCGCGGATATTTCGCCCACGTCGCCCTGACGTCTCGGATGGAACTTCACCACTCGAACATACGTTCGCATTCGGACGGAACGCGAGAGCTCGAGCCGAGCGAGTACGACGAGGCCGCTGGCGTCGTCACGGACGCCCTCCTCGATGACCCCGGCTGGGTGGCCGTGGGTCCTGATCGCGCCGGCCACCGGCGTCGCGTTGCCCTCCGCTACCACCGCGCCGCCATCGCGGTCGTGCATCGCTACGGCCGGCCTATCTACGGCGTCTTTCGCGACAACGAGCTCGCCGGTGTCGCCGTCACCTTCGCCGCCGGCCGCTACCCGCCGCCGAGCTGGACCTTCCTCCGCTACTTCCCGAGTTTCCTCGCCGCCGGTCCGGCGCCGATCGTCAGGGGCCTGCGCACCTCGACCGTCCAGGACCGCGGCCACCCGCATGACGAGCACGTCTTCCTCTGGTTCCTCGCCGTCGACCCCGAGCACCAGCGCGCCGGAGTGGGCGCGCCCTGCTCACCCGCGTCTTCGAGGACGCCGAGGCGCCCGTCTACCTCGACACGGCCAACCCTGCCAACGTGCCCTACTACGCGAGCTTCGGCTTCGAGGAGATCGGCCGGGGGGGGGGGGG
>JACCSF010000114.1 GCA_013813135.1 Thermoleophilaceae bacterium
ATCCACCGAACGCGACCGCGCCCTGGCATCCTTCCTCAGGTTCTACAACCGCAGACGGCCACACTCAGCCGCCAGCGGCCGACCACCAATCAGCCGCGTTCACCAACAGCGTGGGCAGGACAGCTAGCGCCTGAAATCGCGGCGATTGTTGGACTCGCCGGTCCACGGCCGTCATTGCCTCACCGGAGGTGCCAGACCGCCCTGTCCCGCGTCAGCGGCCCCGGCTTGCCCGGGCGTCGGCGGTCGGGGCACCCGTCCCCGTACCTAGTGGTGATTCCGAGCGCGGTCAGTCCAGCGCGAACGATCCTGTGACGATCTTGCCTGCCGGCTCGTACGTACCAATCACGACTCCAGTGGTGGAGACCTTGCTGTCGACGAGCTTCAGCCCGGACGGGATGGTGCCTTCCGAGAACAGGCGTTTGCCCGACCCGACGACGAGGGGGAAGACCCACAAGCGGTACTGATCGACAAGGTTGTGGCGCAACAGCGTCTGGATCAGGTTCCCGCTGCCATGCACCTGCAGCTCTGGCCCATCTTCCTTCCTGAGCGCCGCGATGCCTTCGGCCGCGTCTCCCTCGATCAGGACCGAGCTGCTCCACTCCAGCGTGGGATGACTCCGCGACACGACGTACTTGGTGGCGTCGTTCAATGGCTTGGCGCCGGCATCGTCTGTGGCGTGCGGCCAATATGCAGCGAAGATGTCGTAGGTCTTGCGTCCGAGAACGAGGTCGAACGGCGGGCTCATCGCCTCGCCCATGACCTGTTCCATCCGCTCGTCCCAATAGTTCACCGACCAGCCACCGTGCGCGAAGCCGCCGCTGTCGTCCTCTCCAGGTCCGCCCGGGGCCTGCATGACCCCGTCGAGGGTCAAGAAGGTGCTCACGATCAGCTTTCTCATCTTTCGTGTCCTTTCGATCGGATTCCCGGCTTGAGTCAAGCCCACCGCAATATCAGACAGCCCAGCGGAGCAAAACTCATCGCGAGTGCGGAGGCCCCGGCCAAACAGTTGATCTTGCGACCGCTCACGCCTCGGAGGCGCGGGACCGTCAGCGTGTAGGTCCTTCTCTTTTCCTCCGGCGAGCTTCCTGGCGGTCCAGCAGTACTCGCCCTTGGACAGCTGTGGAGTTCACGCACACGATCCGGGTCCGCAACCCGTCCAAGCGGGCGATTCACGATGTCCGCACCTGCGGCAGGCTTCCTGCCGGGCTGGTGTACTTGCGCCAGTGTGGCCCGGTCGGCCATGCCCGGCGCGGTGGAGCGCCCGGACGCACGGTGCCTGCCCAGGTCCCTCGTTCGGACCCTGGCATCGTTCAGGCGCTGATCGCGCAGAGTGCCTGAATCGGCGGGAATCGCGTGCCATCCGAGGCAATCGCGGCGCAACGACATCGGCCCCTGTCCGACGAATGCCCTGCAAATATTCAACTTCGGCGCTACCGGTGAGCCTGGATCGCAACCAGGAGGTCGCCGGTTCGAGCCCGGCTAGCTCCATTCCAAAGAAGGCCTGCAGACGCCGGGTTTCTGTCGTGGCGGAAACGGAGCCACTCGGCCGAGAGCGGCGCTGAGTTCAGGCACTAGTGCCTTTATCCGCGCCAAGTGCTGCCGATGCTCGCGGATTTGCGGCGGTTCCGGCGCATGTCCGGATCTGCGGGCGGTGTCAAGTACGGCGGCCGGTTCTGAGTTGGCTCACTAGGCGATGGTGCGGCGCCGGCTGCGCGTCCTGCTCTTCATCGCTTCCGCTGTCGCGCGACGCGACAGCGTCGCCGCCGGACTCGGCAGGGCAGCGGTTGACCTTCCTCTAGCTCCCACTTTGTCGGTGTGCCGATCCCACCGCTGCTGGTCGAACTGAACCCGAGTGTTACGGCCTAGGGCCGCGTTAGGCCGGGAGCTCCACGACCGCCATCGCTACGCATGAAAGGCGAGAGCGGACGACGGCGGCGGCGGTCGCGTGCTTGCCGGGCGGGCCATACTTCGACGCCTTACGGCCACTCGCGGTGGTCGGCGAACGAAGGCAGGGACGATGCCTCTTTATCTATCGAGGTTCAGCTACACGCCGGAGACCTGGGCCAGGCTGATCAACAACCCAGAGGACCGCCGAAAGGCCGCGCAGTCCTACATCGAGTCGATCGGCGGGAGCCTCCACGGGTTCTGGTACGCCTTCGGCGCACACGACGGCTACACCCTGTGGGAGGCCCCCGACAACACCTCCATGGCTGCGGTTGCGCTGGCGATCAGCGGCGGCGGCGCGCTCAGCTCGCTCGAAACGACAGTCCTCCTGACCGTCGACGAAACGCTGGACGCCCTGCGCAAGGCCAATCAAATCCGGTACCAAGCGCCCGGCGCCTAGCGGCCCCCGAGACCTCCGGCAGCAGCTGCGCGCGCGAAACCTCAACTGCCGATGAAAGTCAAGGGCCCGGGACGCGATTTTGGGCACGAGTTTCGGGGTGGTATCGGTCGCGGGTGGTTGTCGGAGGGCCGCAGATCGGCTCCTGTGCCCTCGGTTTGGGTTGGGTGGTGGTCGACTGACACGATTCGGCCGGTTTTGGGTGGCGCTGGGTCGGCGCCGGCGGCTGCCGGCGTCTTGGTGGTCGGCCTGTTCGGTTGTAGGCTGCGCGCGGGCGCGAGTCGATGACGTGTCAAAGCGCAGGCGTCAGGGGCTCGTGGTCTGCCGCGCGACGTTGCCCTTCGAGGGCCAGTGTTATGCGCGCCCCGGTGTCACGCTCGCGCCCACCTCTGCTGGCGCCGCTGCTTGGACCTTCTCCGGCCTGGCTGCTTGCCAGTCGGAAACCATCCGCTTGTAGGAGGCCTCGGCTTGCTGGGCGAGCTCGCGCTCGGCCTGGCGCATCCGCTGGCGGGTCGCCCAGGTTCCGGTGTGCTTGCCCTTCAGTGTCGGGGCGCCGGCGCGGATTTCGAGCAGGCGCAGCTTCTTGGCCGTCAGCGAGGGCTGCTGGTGGGCGTAGTCCTGGCCGCGCGTGAGCAGGCACCAGAACAGCACCGCGAGCTTGCGCGCCACGGCGACGGCGGCGATCCCGTGTCCGCGGCGGGCGCGGATCCGCTGGTAGAACGCGCGCAGCGGACCGGGCTGCTGGACGACCGACCAGGCCGCCTCGACCAGCGCCCAGCGCGCCGACGCCGAGCCCTGCTTGGAGATCCGGCCGCCGCGCGCCGGCTCGCTGCCGGACTGGCGCACGCGCGGATCGAGGCCGAGGTAGCCGACCAGTGCCCGCGCGCTGCGAAAGCGGCGGATGTCGCCGACCGCGGCCAGGAACGTGGCGGCGCAGACCACGTTCACGCCGGGCACGGTCATTAGTCTGCGCACTTCGCCCGACTGCAGCGCGTCACGGGCGATCAGCCGCTCCACCGCGGCGACCTCGCGATCGAGGAACTCGATGTGGCGCAGCGCGCTGTCGACCGTTTCCGCCTCCTCGAGCGGCAGCTCGAGCTCTGAAAGCCAGCGCCGGCCCTTCACACCGAACAGGTCCGACACCGGTGGGCGCCCCTTGAGGCGGCGCATCACCACCGCGTGGATCTCGTTCTTCGCGCGCGAGCGCGAGCGCACCAGCTGCTGGCGCCGCGCCAGCCTGCGACGCAGCACGCGCGTGCGCTCATCGGGCCTCCAGACCGTGTCGAGCTCGCCCGCCGCCAACAACCTCGCCAACGCGCGTGCGTCGAGCCGGTCGGTCTTCGCCCGCGCCTGGCGGATCCCCGTGTCATCGGGACTGACCACGACGACCCGCTGCACGTGCGGCTCCAGGATCCGCGCGATCTCCCAGGCGTTGCCGGTCACCTCGAGCGCCACCCGGTCGTTCGAGCCCAGGCTCTGCGCGAACAGCTCGAGCCGCTCCGGCGTCGTTTCAACCCGACCCGCCGAGCGCACCGCGCCGTCGTCCGCGATCGCGACCTCACAAAAATCGAGGTGCACGTCCAACCCGATCGACCTGCCGACTGCTCTCATCTCATCCTCCTAGCGTTGAATCGAGCGGGAGAACCAGCGGGCGAACGACAACGACCGATACGTGCTCGCGGCACAACCGGGCCAAGTCGCAGGGGCGGCCAAAGAGACAAGCCCGGGCTCGCAGCCCATCGTCCACAAGCGGCCTGCCCTACCGCGTTCTCCCAAGGAAAGCCCCCGTCCCGGTCACCGGACCGTAGGCCCGAGCCCAGACAGCAACTCTCCGAGATCGATTTTCATGCCCCGACAACCGACAGCCCCACCTGGCAGCGGTTGCGCTTCCACCAGTTCCCACTTTGCCGCCGCGGTGCCGATCCCGCCGCTCGAGGTTGAGCTGGGGCGGACGGAGCGGGCATAGGGCCGCCTGAGGCGGGCGGCCCTGCGACCGCTATCGCTACGCATGGAGGGTGTCGCATAAAGCGGGGTTGTCCGGTGGGGTGTGGACGATTTCGGCATGGGTCAGAACTTCATCGCGTGTGATCGTGAGCAGGAGTTGTTGTTGCCGCCGTCGTTGAGGGAGTGGCTGCCCGAGGATCACCTGGCGTGGTTTGTGTTGGAGGCGGTCGAGGAGCTCGACCTGCACACTTTCTATGGCGCCTATCGCCGCGACGGGTGGGGAGCTGCAGCGCACGAGCCGTCGATGATGGTGGCGCTGCTGGTCTACGCCTACGCGATCGGGGTGCGGTCGGCGCGGAGGATCGAGCGGCGCTGCCGCGAGGACGTCGCGTTCCGCGTGATCGCCGCGAACCAGCCGCCCGATCACGCCACGATTGCCCGGTTCCGCGCCCGCCACGAGGACGCGATCGCCGATCTGTTCGGCGGGGTGCTGGAGCTGTGCGCCCGGGCCGGCCTGGTGAAGGTCGGGGTGGTCGCGGTCGATGGCACGAAGCTCGCGGCGGCGGCCACCCACCACGCGACGCGCAGCTATGAGCAGATCGCGCAGGAGATCCTCGAGGAGGCGGGCGAGATCGACGCTCGCGAGGACGAGCTGTTCGGCGACGCGCGCGGGGATGAGCTGCCGGAAGGGCTGCGCACCTCGGGTGATCGGCGCAAGGTGCTGCGCGAGGCCAAGCAGGCGCTGGACGCCAAGCGGGCGGCCGAGGACAAGCCGATCCCGCGGGATCGAGGCGAGCGGCTGTCGGAGTGCAAGCGGCGCTTGGAGCAGGACTGGGCGCTGGAGCGCAAGGTGGTCACCGAGCACGCGGCTTGGCACGCGCGCGGGATCGCCAGTGATGGGTCGCGGCGGATGGCCGGCGCCCGCGCGCTGATCAAGCCCTACCCGCTCACCGACCAGCCGGCCGGGAAGATCAACGTGACCGACCCCGACTCGCGCAACCTCAAGACCACGCGCGGCTGGGTGCAGGGCTACAACGCCCAGGCCGTCGTCACCCAGGAGCAGATCGTGGTCGCGGCCGAGATCAGCGTCGAGTCGCTGGACACCGCCAACCTGCAGCCGATGGTCGAGACCGCCAACGCCGAGCTGAACGCCGCCGGTGTCGAAGACAAGCCCGGGGTGGTGTTGGCCGACGCCGGCTACTGGAAAAACGACGCGATCGAGGCGCTCGTCGGCCAGGGCATCCAGACGCTGGTCGCCCCCGACGCCGACAAGCGAAAAGAGCCCAGACCCGGAAGGCGCGGCGGCCTCTACGACTTCACCCGCCGGGTGCTCGCCAGCGACTGGGGCGCAGAGCTCTACCGCAAACGCCAAGGCACCGTCGAACCCGTCTTCGGGCAGATCAAGTCCAACCGCGGCGCCAACCGCTTCTTACGCCGCGGCCGGGCGGCCGTCCGCTCGGAATGGCGGCTGCTGGCCGCCACCCACAACCTCCTCAAGCTCCACCAAGCCCAGCTCGCCGCCAGCTGAGCCGTCGGGGGCAAACTCGGCCCTCTTTGCCGACCCCAGTCGCCCAGCACGAGCGGCGGCCGCCCGCACCCAGCCGCGCCCGCACCGAACCTCAGACGTCTACGCGACATCCTCCATGGAAAGCGCTAGTCGAGCGCGTCTAGCGGATCGCTCTGCACGTTGGCCCGTACGGCGTCGTCGTAAGACCGTCGTTTCGGAGAGACTGCCACCCGTCGATGAGAGCGCCAGCGCAACTTGCGAGAAGACCTGGCCAAGCCGCGCTCTGATCCGCCAGGCGCAATCTTCGTTCGCTTCTTGAAGTTCGGCGCGCTTGCCTGGGGTGGCCCTGCGGCCCAGATCGCGATGATCAAGAGCGAGTGCGTCGACGAGGAGGGCTGGGTCGACGAGGAGACCTTCAAGAAGACCCTGGCGGTCTACCAGGTGCTTCCCGGCCCGGAGGCGCACGAGTTGTGCGTGTACTTCGGCCGGATCAGGGGCGGCAAGCTGGGCGGCTTCCTCGCCGGTCTCGGCTTCATGCTGCCCGGCTTCCTGCTGATGTTGGTCCTGTCGATCCTCTACGTCGAGGCCGACCTCGCCCGGCATCTCGACGAGCTGTTCTACGGGTTGAAGGCAGCCGTCGGCGCGATCGTCGCGAGGGCGCTCGTGCGTCTCAGCCGCTCGTTCATCGCGGACGTGCCGCTGGCGCTGCTCGCGGCGGCTGCGTTCGCCCTCACCGTGCTCGCCTCGGCCAGCTTCGCGCTCGTTCTGCTCGGTGCGGGGCTCGCCTACGAGCTGTGGACCAACGGCTCGCGCTGGGCGCGCGGGGCTCAGTCCGTCGCACTCGGTCCAGCGGCGATGATGGCGGTGGCGGCTGGCGCGGTCACGCTGTCCCTTACGGCCCAAATCTTCTGGGAGGGGCTCAAGGCCGGCCTGGTCACCTTCGGCGGTGCCTTCACGGTCATCCCGTATCTCCACGACGCGACCGTGGAGGGGCAACGGTGGCTCAGCGAGGGCGAGTTCGTCGACGGGCTCGCGATGAGCGGCGTCCTGCCAGCACCTCTCATCATCTTCTCCACCTTCGTCGGCTACCTCGCAGGCGGCCTGGCCGGCGGCCTGGCGATGACAGTCGGCATCTTCCTCCCCGCGTTCGTCCTGCCGATCTTCTTCCACCGCTGGCTCGTCGCCGTGGCCCACAACCCCCGCATACGGCCATTCCTGCTCGGGGTCGCGGCGGGGGTTATCGGGCTGATCGCCGCCGTCACCGTCGACATCCTCGACGCGAGCGTGGTCGACGTGCCAACCGCGATGCTCGCAGTGGCGGCATTCCTCGCCCTCAACCGCTGGCACGGCAAGCTCGTCGTGGTGGCCGTGGTGCTGGGCTGCGGAGCCATAGGAGCCGTGCTCCAGATGGCCGCTCTCGTGTAACGCGATCAGAAATCGCCTTGCCCCGCGACTGCTGGTTTGGAGACAAGCGCTAGACCCTAGCGGCGGTCCGCAGCATCGGTTGCCCTTCGTACGACGTCCCAAAAACCGGAGCGTCGTTTGAGCTCGCGCGAGCGGTGACGGCCATGCAGGGCGCCCTCCGCCTCCCGGCCGGCGGGAGAGCGCCGACCGCCTGACCGCGAACCCCGGCGCTCGCGGGCTCCACTTCAGTGAGCGGGCTCCCGAGCAGGCGATCCTCCCCTAGCGAGGCTGCGACGCATCGTGGATGCGCAGGCTGTGGGCGGGTAGCACGCAGTCGTCGAGCAGGTTGCCTGCTGCGTCGTTGGCGCGGGTGGCGATCTCGGGCCGCGGTCCGGCGCCTGGTCGTGAGGCTACCGCGGGGTTCTCAGAGCCTTCGGCCCGTCCGCTCAGGCCGCGCTGGATTCGCCCGAGCGCCTCTAGGCCTCTTTGCCGGCTCGGCAGTATGCAGCGCGCCCGCGGCGGGTGCGTAGATGCTCTCGTGACCGTCGTCCCAGCGAATGCGATAACGGGGGGAAGACGTCCCGTGTACGACCTCCTCTATGACGCCCGTCCGAGGCGGCCGAGCGGTCGACTCGGACTCAACCGTCACGCGATCTCCAGCCTTCAACTCCATGCCCTCATCTCCTGACTCGCCTCACGGACCGTAATAGCAGAAAAGCGCGCACCCGAGACCCTCCGCGCTCGCAGCCAGATTCCGGGCGCGGCGCAGAGCGGCCCAGCTTCGTCTGCCTGGTGAGATTGCCAGGTGCAATCATCCGCTAGAATCCCGACCCACCCGAGGTGGTCAAGATGTGCCACGACTGGTGGATAGGCCGGGAGATGCGGCGCGAGGAACACTTCGACGAGGAGCCCCGGTATCTGCTCGACGAGCGTGAGCTCTCCGAGCCGCCGGCACCGGTCGTCGAGTACGAACGGGACGAGGAGCCGACTGACCCGGAGCGGCTCCGCGTCGAGGCCGGCTCCCGCGCCTAGCGCCGAAGCCCTGGGCGGGCGCGACGCCTCTCGGCGCCCGCTCGCCCGGGTGGCGAGGGTGGATCAGTTCTAAGCAGGTGGCCGTTGACCCGACCGGCCGCGAACGCCAGCTCCTCGAGGGAGTATTTGTTGCCGGCAGCGACGATGAGATCGAGCGCACGCCGCTCAACGATCGGAGCATCGCGACGAACCACTCGGCCGACAGCCCCGCTTCCCCGCTACGCGAGTAGGCCCACTCCAGCAGACCGGCCGCCAGGTCGAGGCTTCCGGCGCGCGGGTTCGTGCCTAGAGCCCGGCGATCAGGACGAGCACATGCACGGTGTGGAGGGGGCGGGGACGAAGACACCGAGGCCATGTGCCGGGTCCGCGGGCGGCAGCGGTTATGTTGACTACAGGAATGCGCCGCTACCACGTCACAATCGCAGGCCGGTTTCCGAAGTCGAGTGTCGATCAGGGGTTGGCCACCTTTCGCAAGCAATTCGCCCAGCGAGGCGCGTGGGACGAGGGCCTGTCCGGTTTGAGGGAGGAGCTCGGGAACGTCTGGCTCTCGGTGTCATCCGAGTTCGAGGCAGCGTCACCGCGCGCAGCCGTGATGGAAGCCTTGAAGGCCTACGAAGATGACGCCCACGCCTCTATCGGCCAGTTCAATGCCATGGAGACGCATGTGCAGCCAGCGGACGAGATGCGCGGCACGACGATGCGTCGAACCTCCTAGCTCAAGCTCCCTGCGCTTCATCGTCTCGATGACGTGGACAGGGGCCACGTCCCGTAGGT
>JACCSF010000118.1 GCA_013813135.1 Thermoleophilaceae bacterium
GACCACCTCGGTCCTCCCGGACTCGCTCTGCGCAGACGAGCCCAGGGTCCGCAGACCACCGGACGGCCGCTCAGGTGGTCCAGTTTTCAACCGGCGCAGGTGGTCCAGTCTTCACCCGGCGCCGACAAGCGGCGCGAGAAGCAGGGGTCATGCGGTTTCCGATAGTGCCGCAGCGAGTTCGCTTCGTGCACTGATTCCGAGCTTCGGATAGATGCGGTAGAGGTGCGTGCTTACCGTCCGCGGCGAGACGAACAACTTCTCGCCGATCTCTCGGTTCGAGAGGCTCTCGGCGGCGAGATGGGCGATCTGAAGTTCCTGGGCGGTGAGGGCGTCCCGAAGCGAGGGATCGCGACGACGGCTCGACTCGCCTGAGGCGCGCAGCTCCCGTCGCGCCTGGTCGGCCCAAGCCGCGCAGCCGAGGGCGTCGAAGGCGTCGCGGGCCGCCCGCAGCGGCCCCCGGGACTCGGTGATCTGGCGGCGACGTCGTAGCCACCGGCCCTGGGCGAGGAGCAGGCGGGCGCGTTGGTAGGGCCAACGGGTCAGATCCGCGCCGAGGGCGGCCTCGAAGCATTTCGCAGCGTCGTCGTCCTCCGCGAGCACGGCTCGGGCGTGACGCAGGTTCAGCGCTACCCACGCTCCAGGATCTGGACCCACCGCCGTCTCGATCTCCGCAAGGCGTTCTCGGCCTTGCGCGACCTGGTCAGCCTGCAGCGCGGCCTCTGCGAGATCTCCGATGACCCAGCAGGCCAACATGCGGTGGTGGGCGGGATCGAGCGGATCGAAGAGACGTTCGGCGAGCTCGTATGCCTCGATGGGTCGGCCAGCTCCGAGGGTCGCCAAGATGCGACCGAACTGCGCTTGGGCGACGAGGGCGTTCACCTTTGCCGGGAGTCCAACGCGCTCTGCTCGGGTTGCCGCCCGCTCTGCCGCATCCTCGTCCCCACGCATGCCGGCGATCAGCGAGGCGGCGATGTCGCCGCCTGCGGCGAAAAGGGGCTCGTTCAGCTCATTGGCCAGCCGTCGGACTTCGTCTGCAGCCGGGCTGGCGGTTGTCCAATCCGCGAGTCGTGCTGCCACGCTTGCTTGCAGCGAGAGCATGCGCGGCAGAAGCCCGAGACGGCCCTCCTCGCGCAGGCCATCGACCGCGTCACCAAGAAAGACGCTGGCGCTGTCGAACTCGCCAACAACAGCAGCGGCTGGTCCAAGGTGCAGCGCCGCCTCGGTTGTGTAGCTGCCCTCCGCAGCGACACTCCGAAGTCGCGTTGATAGCTCCGCTGTCAGGCCAATCGGATCAGCACCAAGTTGAACGGCAAGCCCACGATGATCATCGGTCGCGGGACTTAGGCCTCGGGCCGCCTCGACGAGGATCTGCTGAGTTGCCGGGCTAGGGTCCCCAAACCAAGCGCGCGAGACCACGAGCCAGATCAGGTCAGTTTGGAGATCGGAGTCATCAGCCTGGCCCGCGGCCTCGGCGATCGCCAACAGCGCAGTCACGCGCTGCTCGTCAAGAGGCTTCGGGTCGACCATCTCTTCGATCCAGGCCATGCGTGCACGGTCCAGAGCCCTAGGCCGCAGGGGCTCGATCTCTCGCAGGAGTGGGACCACGACGTCGGGCTGACCCAATTCAAAGGCGAGCTCGGCCGCGGCCAGCAGTCGTCGGCTGCGCTGCGCGGTCTCACCGAGCTCGCCCGCGCGGCGGGTAGCGGTCACGGCCACGGCCCTTGCTCCGCGCCGCCGTGCACGACGGCCGGCCTCTTCGAGCTCTGCCGCGACATCCTCGTGCGTCCCGCTGATGAGGGCGGCGCGGTGCCAGACCCGGCGATCCGGCTCGTCGGCAAGCACCTCAGCGAGCGCCTCGTGGACTCGGCGGCGGCGCTCGATCGGAGCCGCCTGACTTACCGCTGACCGCATCAGCGGATGCCGGAAGAGGACCGTGCGCTCATCTAGCTCGACGATCGCGACGTCGGCAGCAGACTGGAGGGTCTCAACGCCGAGCGGCTCGTCCGCGACCAAACGCCCAGCTTCCAGGACCTCACTCAGGCGGTCGCTCTCGCTGAGGGCCGCCACCAAGAGCAACAACTGCGTTTCGAGCGAAAGCTCCCGGGCGCGGGCGGCGAATGCCCGCTCCAGGCGTTCCGTCAATGGCACCAGGCCCGGCATCACGCGGTCGTCGTCGAGCTGGTCTGCGATGGACGTCAACTCGATCAGGGCCAGCGGGTTGCCCGCCGCCTCGTACAGGATGCGAGCGCGTTCGGACGCCGGAACGTGATCCTCACTGTGCGCGAGCAGGCGATCCGCCGACTCCGGGTCGAGCGGCTGCAGCTGAAGCTCCGGTAGCTCGCCGGCACTGAACACGGTCGGGTAGCCCTCGCGCGCTGCCGCCAACAGGACGATCGGGTCTGACTCGAGTCTGCGCGCGACGAAGGCGAGCACATCTACCGAAGCCTGGTCAAGCCAATGGGCGTCCTCGGCGACAAGGAGCAGGGGGCGATCGGTCGCTGCGTCCGACAACAGGTCGAGAACTGCCAGGGCGATACGAAAGTGCTCCGGCGGTTGGTCATCACCGAGGCCCAAGGCCGCGTCGAGCACGGCCTGCTGCGTCGGGCTCAGACCTGCCGCCTGCGAGCGCACCGGACGCAACAGCTGCTGGAGCCCGGCGAACGCGAGCCGTGCCTCCGACTGCACGCCTCTAGTCGCCAGCACATTGATGTTCCGGCGCTCGGCAAGCGCGATGGTCTCGGACAGCAGGCGGGACTTACCGATTCCGGGCTCGCCGCGGAGAACGAGCGCTCCGCCGGACCGCTCGACGTCGTCCAGGAGGCCGGTCAGAAGCTGCATCTCGGCCTCCCGGCCGAGCAGTGGCGCACCACTCTCCGATAGGGCCGGCATCGGAGAGCCATCGTCGCACGACGCTGAGAGCAAGTCGATGTCTGGCGTCGTCGCGAGCAGGTGCCCCGCGCTCGCGAGGAGCGCAGGGCACGCTGCGCGCCGCGTCCGCGGCGCCGGCTAGGCGGGACTCGGAGCCGTCGCGGTCGCGCCGACTGCCGTCCGGATCAACTCGGCAACCGCGCTGGGCTGCGAGAGGGCGATCGAGTGCGAAGCGTCGACCTCGATCGTCTGGGCCCCGGCGCGCTCGGCCATGTGACGTTCGCCATCCGGCGGAATGGCCTTGTCCTTCGTCGCCACCACCGCCCATGACGGCAGCGTCTTCCACGCCGCGGCCTCGGCGCGATCCTCGAAGATCGCGGCGAACGGGCGCTGGCTGACCGCGAGGACCGAGATCAGCTCGTCCGGCAGATCGGCGGCGAACGCCTCGCGGTAGAGCTCCGGGGCGATCGTCAGTTCGACCGCGGTCTCGCCGTTGTCGAGCGGGTAGTTGCCCGGGCGAACCGCGCCGACCAGCGGCGTCTCGCCGAACTGGCCGAAGATCTCGCCGAAGGACTCGCCCTCGTCGAGTGCGAACGCGGCCACGTAGACCAGGCCCACCGCGTTTGGAGTGCTCGCGCCGGCGACGGAGATCACCGCGCCGCCGTAGGAATGGCCGACCAGCAGCACCGGCCCGTCGATCTGGTTGACGTAGCTCGCGATGTACTCGGCGTCATGCGCAAGCCCGCGGAGCGGGTTCGCCGGCGCGAGCACCGGCAGATCGCGCGACTGGAGCTCCTTGATCACCGGCGCCCAGAACGAGGCGTCGGCAAAGCCGCCATGGACGAGAACAACCGTGGGGGTGTTCTGTTCGCTCATGTCCGTCTTCCTTTCTGGTGGTTGTAGCGGACATCGCGAACGTACGTCTGAGCCCAGCCCTTCGCGTCCGTCAAATGACTGAATCCGGGCCGGCGATGACGTACGCCATGACGAGCACGATCGCGTAGCGGCCCGGCCGCGGAGGTCCGCTCTCTACGGAGGGAGCGCTGCCGCCTGGAGTGTCGCCTTGCGCGAAAGGCAGCGGCGGGGGCCAACGAGCTCGCCCCTGCACAGCCGAGGGCCGACTGCCGTCACTGATTGCCGGGATAGAACGTCAGGCGCAAGAACCGAAGGCCGCTCGAACAACGGCCTCCCGGTGCATCGCGATCTGCCTCTGACGGCGAGGGCAAGCATTCTCGTTCCCACCCTGTTTCCACCGGCGCTAGCAGACGCGCGTGGCTCAGCGCATATCTCGCTCTCTAGAGCCTTTCCTGGAGCGCGCCCGACAGGATTCGAACCTGTGACCTTCGGTTCCGTAGACCGACCCGGAATCGACTCGAGCCCGCTTGCCAGAGCGCGGAAGGCTGAGCTGCGCTGCAACGGGCGCTGCAACGAATCGCGGCGCGCAAGCTGCCCGCGCCGGCGCTGCGACGCCATCAGGGAGGAGCGAACCCTGCTCGCCAATTGGTCCGAGTCCGGCGCAGTGGTGCGGGTCGGCAACCATTACTCGCGGTCGCGTCTTTCTACCTTCTGAGGCTGGATCGTGGCCTCAATGAGCCGCTTCGGCAGCCTCGGAATCGTTGCCGGCGGCTTCAGGCGAATCCGTCCGGCACCGATACCATGGTTAAGCCATGACTGTCGACGAGACACCCGCCGGCACGCTCGTAGTCGACTTCACCGAGAAGGAGTACAACGACTACCTCGAGGGCGAGGTCCGGCGCGGCACCGGCTTGACCGTTGCCGAGTTCGTGCGCGCTTACGAGGCCGGCGAGCTCGATGACGCCGACCCGGCCGTGAGCGAGCTCGTCGGGTTGCTGCGCATCGGGCAGAACGGCGATCGCGCCGCGTAGGGAAGCTCAGGGTCTCGCGGATCACCTCAACTCCGTCCTGAACCGGACGGTCACCGATTCGCGTCTGTCGTTGCTCGCGCTGCCCTACTCAACCAGTACGTTCGAGCTGACGCGACTGGTCGACCGGGCGAGCGCGCCGCTCGAGTTGGACGGGACGTCAGCACGCCTGTTCGTGCGCCAGATCATCGAGGTCGTCGACGGGCACTGCCAGGTCGAGTCGTACAGCTACCGGCTGCAGGCGAATGAGGCGGTCGAGTCGTGGCTGATTCGTTGGGAGTACTACCGCGCAGCGCCGCGACCCGACTACTCCTACCCCCTCGCGCACGTGCACGTCAACGCGGCCTTCGCTGACGGAAGCACCGTGGGCAGGCTTCACATCCCGACACGCCCTGTCCCACTCGAGCTCGTGATCTGGCACCTCATCGCTGAATGGGATGTCGCACCGAGGCTAGAGGACTGGCGAGGGCTGCTCAGACAGTCGATCGAGGGCTTCGATGCGCGACGGACAATCGATTGAACCCGCGCCGCTCGGGGCGGAAACGGTCGGCCCGAACGAGCGGCAGCCGGACCGTCGCCGGGCAGTCCCCAATTGCACTCCCTCATGGGGACGCGAGAGCAACCCGACGCCAAGCAAGGACTGTCGCTAGTCGTCCGAGGCAGGCGTCTCGGGCATCGGACCGCACACGCTCGCTCGTCGCGCGAAGCGAAAGTGTCGGCGCCCCCTACAGCAGGCTGCTGGCCCTGCAGTCGAATCCCGTGCGCTTCGGCTCCTCGCCTCGTCCGTGCGTAACGCACTTTCGGTGGCTTTCGGGCTTTCAGCCGGGATCTGGCCGCAAGGCCAGCTCAACTAGAACCCTACTCCCCTTGATGGCTCCGCGCCGAGACGTTTCGCTAGCCGTTTCGCCAGACACTGCTCGTGAAGAAACGGTCCAATTGTGCCTGACGAGTCGCCGTATGCTGCCGCCGTGCGGGCGCTCCTAGAGGACGGGCCTATGCAAGGCAAGACGGTCGAGGTCGAGGCCGTGGAGGGCCGGCCACCCAAGACGATTGACGTCCCAGATGAGAAGGGCGGCGCCTGCCGTTATTGCCTGGCGCAGTGGACCCAGGAGGGCATGACGGCGGCCTACACGTTTCTCTACGCCGTCTAGTCCGCTCTTGCGCCGGCACCACCTGCGCTGCCGCTTGCCAAGCTAGTCCGGCGTCCCGGGCCAGTAGGGCGCGGCGCAACCGCCGCAGTCTCGCCGCGCAGGTAGAGGAGCACGCTCGCGACGATGATCCAGATCCCGGAGAGGCCGAAGGCGACGAACCCGGCCGGTGTGAAGAAGGCGATGAAGAGCCGGATTCCTACCCAGCCGAGCCAGGGCGGCAGCACCTTGGCGCGCACCGCCAGCAGGGAGGTGGCGAGCACCAGCGCCGCCAGCCCTGTCGTGAAGGGAAGGAAGAAGTCGTTGTCAATCGCGTTCATTGCCTGGGCCGCCGCCGGCTCGACGCCGCCGGCGTAGTCGGCAAGGGCGAAATGGAGCCCGGCCGCGGCGAGGAATCCACCAGCCGTCACGACGCCGGCCCCGAACGCGAAGGCCGGGAGCGCGCTGCGACCCGGCAGGGCAGCGCGGAA
The DNA here is from genome assembly GCA_013813135.1 of Thermoleophilaceae bacterium. Taxonomy (GTDB): domain Bacteria; phylum Actinomycetota; class Thermoleophilia; order Solirubrobacterales; family Thermoleophilaceae; genus JACVRW01. Next base: position 6,370 of record JACCSF010000118.1, read on the forward strand.
CCGCTCTCGCAGCGTCGCCGAGAAGAAGAGCAGAGGACGGCGCTAAAGGCGAGCAGAACGGCGGCGATCATCTCCCTCGCTCGCCCCCCGGATGCCCACGAACGGGCCGGGCCCAGGCCGGGCACGCGCGGCGGCATCTACGACTTCATGCGCGGGGTCCTCGCCAGGGACACCGGCAAGGGCTTCTACAAGCGGCGCCAACCAATGATCGAGCCCGTCTTCGCCCAGCCCAAATGGACCAGGCGCGCCGACCTCTTCCAGCGCCGCGGAAGAGCTGCCGCCCAGTCGGAAATGGCGGCTCATCACCGCCACCCTCGTCTCCGAGGGCGGTCTGCTCGGGGGCGCCTCGCTTCAGTCCGGGATTCGTGCTGCTTGCGGCCTCCCCGAGGAACCGGGGCCCGTGCACGGCGCAAGCGGAGTAGCGTGGAGTGCAGCGTCAGCCCGAGGGTCCTCTTCGCCCCCTCCGCCCTTGGTCGCCGCTCCGGAGGGGACGAGAGAGTCGGAGCCGGCCGTGCCCTTTGCAGACCGCTTTCAGCTTGCCGTCGAGGAGCGGGGGTCGACTTTGTTCTTGCGCCTGTTCGGCGAGTTCGACCTAGCGGCCGTCGGCCGCGTCGAAAACGCACTTGACCGCGTCTTCGAAGCTCCTGCGACCAGTCGGGTGGTGTTCGACTTGCGGCGTCTCACCTTCCTTGATGTTGCTGGTCTGCGGACGATCCTGAGAGCGAATGAGGGAGCGCGTGCCGGAGCTTTCGAGCTGGTAGTGGTAAGGCCGCGAGGAACGGCGAACCGCGTCTTCACGCTCACCCGCGCCGGTGAGCAGCTCAGCATGGTCGATGAGCCAGAGGTCAGGGCATGACTCCGGTCGACGAACTGACGCGCGACCGCGAGCGGCGGCTGCTCAACCAGCGTGCGTTTGCGCTCTCCTTCGTCAGCTGTTCATGCGAGCGGGGTTGTCTGGTGTGCGCTTACACGGGCCGCGTCTCGAGGGCGGAGGCCAAGCAGATCGGCCCCCCTGATCCCGCTCCTCCTGGCCCCGCTGGTTGACCTGCTGCCACCCCATGCGGGCAGTCTGCAGGGCCTTTCTGAGAGGTGAGCGACGCCGCTCGGAGGGGGGCGACCGCCGGGCGCATGAGAGGGACCTCGAGCCTGTCCGACCGCGCCCTGCAGAACCCCAGATGGCAGCCGGATGCTGTGGCTAGCGCGCGTTACAGACCAGGTTAGGTCTCATCCGCGCCTCCAATCCACGCCGTTGCGAGGCGGAGAATGGGACAAAGTCTCCGCAGTTTGCGGGGTCTACGCGACCACGATCGGTTCCGTCAGCGCGGTCCGTCCGACAAACTTTCCGCCGCGGGCAGGAAGGGAAGGGCATTTGAAGCTCGCCGACGCGCAAACGCAGATCAAGAAGTTGATCGAGCCCGGCGAGGCGTTTGAGCGCATCGAACCCGCGATCGAGCGACTGGATCGCCCCGACGCCGAGAAGGCCGCGCTTTGCCTCCTCGCCTCGAGCACGCAAGAGCGGCGTGCTCCTAATCCTCCGCGACACCCCACCCAAGGGCGAGCGGACGCTCGCCCAGGCCGGGCACACCCAAGATGTGCTCAACATGCGCAAGCGGTTCCAAGAGGTCATGCAGCCCGAGGCGGTCGAGCTCGTCGAAGGTCTGACAGGACGCCGGGTCATCGGCTTCATGAGCGAGAACCACATCGATCCCGACCTTGGCGCGGAGGTCTTCGTTCTCGAGCCGGCTGATGAGCCCGGACAGCTGGAAGAGGCCGAGTCGACCGACGCCCAGGGTTGAGCGGAACCGCCTTAGCCGGAGCTGGGGCCGGCGCCGCCGCGCCCCCGTGGTCGGTAGCAGAAGACCCCGTGACTGACCAGCAGGATTCGATGAGAGGCACGACATGTCCGACAGCCGGTTGACCTCGCTCGACGCTTCGTTTCTCGAGGCGGAGAGCCCCACTGCACACATGCATGTCGGTTGGGCTGCGCTGTTCAGCCCGCCGGCCGAGGGACCGCCGCCGCGCTTTGAGGAGTTGCGAGACCACATCAAGAGTCGCCTGGGGCGAGCGCCCCGCTATCGCCAGAAGCTTGTCTCGGTCCCGTTCGGACTGACAGATCCGGTCTGGGTCGACGATCCGGACTTCGATATCGGCAGGCATGTGCGGCGCGCCACGCCGGGGCGATGGAGCGACACGGTCGATGCAGCGATGTCCTCGCCGCTGATACATGGGCGGCCGCTGTGGGAGGTGTGGATCGCCGATGGTTTGGACGATGGGCGGATCGGGCTCGTTGGAAAGGTGCACCACTGCATGGTCGACGGGCTCGCCGCGGTCGAGCTGGCGGCTCTGCTGCTCGACCCGACGCCGGAGCCCGTGCAAACCGAACCAGACACGTGGCGGGCGAGGCAGATGCCCGACGGCATCAGCCTCCTGCTCGGCGGCGTGGTCGAGCGGCTCCGCAAGGCAACCGAACTCGGGCGGCTCCCCGTGCGGCTCGCCCAGCATCCACGGCGGCTCTTAGGCTTGGCCGGCAAGGGTCTGCAGACGGCTCGCGCCGTCAGCCGCTCGCTGGAGGCGGCGACGCCCGACAGTGGCTTCAACGGGCCTAGCTCAGCCGGCCGCCATCTCGCGTCGGCCCAGCGACCGCTCGCCGACCTCAAGCGCATCAGGAGCCGCTTTGAAACGACTATCAACGATGTCGTGCTGGCGGTCGCCGCGGGCGGTCTGCGGGGTTTCTTTGAGCAGCAGAACCAGATCCCGGTCAAGCTCAAAGCCATGGTGCCGGTGAGCGTGCGCCACGAGGGCAACGCGGGCGACCTCGGCAACCAGATCTCGTTCATCTACGTCGATCTGCCCTGTGACGAGCCCGACCCGGTGCGGCGGCTCCGGGGCCTGGCGCTGGCGATGGGCACGCGCAAGCGAGGAGGCGAACCCGAAGGGGCCGACAACATGCTGAGCGCCCTTAGCTACGCGCCTCGCCCGGTCCAGCACGCAATCACTCGCAGCGTGGCCAGCCCGCGCGCCTTCAACCTCGTCGTATCGAACATCCCGGGCCCCCAACAGCCCCTCTACATGCTCGGCTGCGAGCTAGCCGAGGTCTTCCCGATCGTTCCCCTTTCCGATCAACACGCCGTCTCAATCGGCATGACCACGATCAACGACCGCGCCTTCTTCGGCATCTACGCCGACACCCAATCCCTCCCCAACGCCGACCTGCTCTCCGCGGCGATCGACGAGTCCATAGAAGAGCTGTTCACCCTCAGCTAGCGGCTCCGACGCGCTTCTGCTCCGCGCCACATGCGAAAGCGAATTCCCGGTGCGCAGAGACCTCTCCTTGTCGTCCGGAGCGGCAGCAGGCCCGGGCGTCGTGGAGACCGCTGCTCTGCTGCGGAAAGCAAGAGTCGTCTTCGCCGCTCGCGGAAACGCGAGGGAGGCGAGTCCTTCACAACTCTCGCTAGTACACGCATCCGGAAGTACGCGCCGGAACTTGGTGGAGGAGTCGCGACGGGCGCGTTGAACCTTGGTGGGGATGGCGCGCCCGCCCCGTCACCGGATCGAACTCAGCGAGGATGAGCGTGCTG
>JACCSF010000197.1 GCA_013813135.1 Thermoleophilaceae bacterium
CCTCTACACGGGCTCGCCTGACCACCTCGGCGCCCCCGCGCTCGCACGACGAGCCCGCTCGCACGGAGCCCGCCACCGGCTCGAGTGGGCGCTGTCCCTCGACGAGGTGGGCCGTGACCGTCCGTTCTGGCTTCGTTCACCCGTGAGCGCCGTGCGCCCGAAGGTGGAGCAGCCGCTGCTGGATGCGGCCTCCCGCGTGGGGGTGCCGGTCAGCTGGGTGCGCGACGAGAGCACCGGCAACTCCGATCACCGCGAGTTCGAGCTGCTCGGCCTGCCCGGCCTGAAGCTCGGCGTGGGAGCGGGCGGCGAACCCTGCCGCCACACCTCGTGCGACCGCCCGGAGCGGCTGGACCCCACCTCATCCCGCCTCGCCCGCAGGCTGGTCGAGGCCGCGCTCACCGCCGCGCGATAGCGCCGACGGCCACCAGAAGCGCGGCCCCAGCGTGATCGCGACCGCCGGCACGAGCACGCTGCGCACCAGGAACGTGTCCAGCAGCACTCCGAACGCAACCACGAAGCCGATCTCGGTGAGAAAGACCAGCGGCAGCACCGCGAGCACGGAAAAGGTGCCCGCGAGCACGATGCCGGCGCTCGTGATGACCCCGCCGGTGACCGCCAGCGCACGCAACATACCCTCGCGCGTCCCGTGCTTGACCGTCTCCTCGCGGGCACGCGCGATCAGGAAGATGTTGTAGTCCACCCCCAGGGCCACCAGGAACACGAAGGCGAACAGCGGCAGCGACGGATCCGAACCGGGGAAGCCGAAGAACACGTCGAAGACGAAATACCCGACTCCGAGCGCGGCCAGGAAGCTCACGATCACGGTGCCGACGAGCACCAGCGGAGCCACCAGGGAGCGCAACAGCAGCACAAGGATGAGCGTGACCACCACGAGCACGATCGGCGGGATCACGGTGGAGTCCCACGCGGCGGCCTCGCGCACGTCGAACTCGACGGCACTCGCCCCGCCCACCTGCGTGCCCGGCGCCGCGCGGTGCACCGCGTCGCGGATCGGGTCGATCAGGTCGAAAGCCTCGGTCGAGTAGGGCTCCAGCTCGAGAGTGGCCTGCACCAGCACGCCGCGCTCTCCCCGGGCCACCGGGGGGACACCGACTCCACGCCATCGACTTGCCGCAACGCCCTCGTGGCAGTGGGCACCTGTGACTGCTCCGGGACGATGACGTCCGCCGGGGCGCTGGCGCCGGCCGGGAAGCTCTTCGCGATCAGGTCCTGGCCCTCGACCGACTCGACGGTGGTCGTGTAGCTCTTGTCAGTGGTCAGGTCGGTGGAGAAGAAGCCGAGTCCCGCGCAGAAGACAAGCAGGACTACGAGGGAGCCGACGATCACCCGGTACGGGCTGAGCGCCACGCGGTCGCCCACGCGCTTCCAGAAGCCGTGCGTGGCGTCGGCCAGGTGCTCGCGCCGGTAGCGGCGGATCTCGTAAGGCTGGAAGATCGCGCGGTCGAGCGGGCCGACGATCAGCGACGGGATCCGTCCGCCCGTGAGCCTGCGCAGCAGCGCGTTGACGATCACGAGCGGCAGCAGCAGCGCCACGAGGACGCATCCGCCGATCACGGGCAGCAGCGCCCCGACGCGCGAGCCGTCGACGATCCGCCTTCCGAGCGCCCCGCTCGGCACACGCTCGGCCCCCGGCCACCTGGGCGTGTGCGGCACGAACGGCCAAAAGGCCCGCCGGCCGAAGATGGTCAGCATCGCCGGCAGCAACGTGAGCATCGAGAGGGCCGCGCAGGCCACGCCCATCGCTCCGATCGGCCCGAGGCCGGACGTGCCGTTCACCTTCGCGATCGCCAGGCACAGCAGGGCGGCGATCACGGTCGCGGCCGAGGCGAACACCGCCGGCCCGGCCGAGCCGATGGCGGCTTGCATCGCCTCGTGCCGGTCTTCGGTGTGGTGCAGCTCCTCCCGGTACCTCGCCACGATCAGAAGCGCATAGTCCGTCCCGGCGCCCAGGACCAGCACCGACATGATCGAGCTGGACTGGCCGTTGATCGTCACGCCGAGCTCGGACAGGCCGTAACCCACGGAGCGCGCGAGGATCTCGGCGAAGATGACCGCCGCCAGTGGGACGAACAGGAAGATCGGCGAGCGGTAGATCAGGATCAGCAGGATGATCACGAGTGTCGTCGCCGCCAGGAGCAGCGTGCCGTTGATCCCCTCGAAGACCTTGATGGCGTCGGCCGCGTAGCCTGCCCCGCCGGTGATCTTCACCTCGAGGCCACCACCCGGGTCCGACACGAGGTCGCGCCAGTGGTCGACGGGGTCGAGGATCCTGTCGCCCTCGCCGTTGCCCTTCAGATAGGCAATGACGATTGCCGCCTTGGCGTCGGGCGAGCAGATCGGCCCGACGAAGGGCGCGTAGCCGGGCGGCTGGCCGGGGATCGGACTGGTCGGCGAGCCGCAGCCTTGCGGCAGCCCGCCTTCCGGCGCGGGCGCTCCGCGGCCGGCATCAGCTCCGGCCGCCGCCGCGCCGCTGCGGACGACACCGGGGAAGCGCTTCTCGGTCAGGCGCGGTACGTCCGTGCGGATCCGCTGCAGGTCCGCCGCGGTCAGGCCGGCCTCGCGCCGGTAGACGATCACGGCCGGCGCCAGCTCGCCGCCCTGCAGGTCCTCGGCTGCCTCCAGCACCTTGGTCGATTCGGCGTCGCCGGGCAGGAACGAGGTCGACTCGTTCTGCTCGGCGTCCGTGAACTTGCCGGGCAGGTTGGCCCCGAAGGCGATGAACATGCCCACCAGCCAGACGGCGAACACGACCCACTTGGCGCGCGAGCCGACGGGGATGGCGAAAATCGAGCGACGTTCCGTGTCCATGGGCGGAAATCCTTGAGTCGAGGTAGGTCGAGCGAGCTGTTGTGCCGGCGGGCGCTACAGCACGGCCAGGTAGCGGTCGAGCTCCCACTGGGTGACCTGCACCCGGTAGTCCTCCCACTCCTGCCGCTTGATCTCGACGTAGCGGTTGAAGATGTGCTCGCCGAACGTGCGCAGGACGAGCTCCGACTCCGCCGTCAGCTCGATCGCCTCGCCGAGCGTCTCGGGCAGCTGCTCGATGCCGAGGCGCCTCCGCTCCTCCGGGCTGATGTGGTAGAGGTTCTTCTCCATCGGCTCGGGCAGCTCATAGCCCTTCTCGATGCCCTCGAGCCCCGCGGCCAGCAGGATCGCGAACGTCAGGTACGGGTTGCAGGCCGGGTCCGGACAGCGCAGCTCCATGCGCGTGGCCTGCTCCTTGCCGGGGTGGTAGAGCGGTACCCGAACGAGCGCCGAGCGGTTGCGGCGTGACCAGGCGCAGTAGACCGGCGCCTCGTAGCCCGGCACCAGGCGCTTGTAGGAGTTGACCCACTGAGCGAACACGGAGGTCATCTCGCGCGCGTGCTTGAGCTGGCCGGCGATGAACGCCTTGCCGATATCTGACAGGAAGTACTGGTCGTTGGCGTCGTAGAAGGCGTTGCGCTCGTCGGTGAAGAGCGACTGGTGGGTGTGCATGCCCGAGCCGTTCTCGCCGAACAGCGGCTTGGGCATGAAGGTCGCGTGCCAGCCGTACTTCATGGCGTATTCCTTGACCGTGATGCGGTAGGTCATGCAGTCGTCGGCCATCTTCAGCGCGTCGGCGTAGCGCATGTCGATCTCGTGCTGCGAGGGTCCGACCTCGTGGTGGGTGTACTCCACGTGGATGCCCAGCTCCTCGAGCGCCAGCACGGTCTCGCGGCGCACGTCCGACCCGGCGTCGAGCGTGGTGAGGTCGAAGTAGCCGCCCTCGTCGAGGATCTCAGGCGTGGCGCCGCTCTCCACCTTCGCGTTGCGAAAATAGAAGAACTCGAGCTCCGGGCCGACGTTGAAGTTCGAGAACCCCATCGCCTGCGCGCGTTCGAGCACGCGGCGCAGCACGTGGCGCGGGTCGCCCTCGTAGGGCTCGCGGCTGGGCGTGACGACGTCACAGAACATGCGCGCCACGCCGCGGTCCTCGGGGCGCCATGGGAGCACCTTGAACGTCGACGGATCGGGCATGGCGATCATGTCCGACTCCTCGATCGCGTTGAAGCCGGTGATCGACGAGCCGTCGAAGCCCATGCCGCCCTCGAAGGCGTCGTCCAGCTCCTCCGCGTTGATCGAGAAGCTCTTCAGCTGGCCGAGGATGTCGGTGAACCAGAGGCGGACGAAGCGGATGTCGCGGTCATCGACGAACGCCTTGACGGCGTCGGCGGTCTTCGGCTGGTCGGCCATGGAGCTCCTTATGTGTCGGTGTGCGCGTCGACGCGGCGCCTAGGCTACAAGGGGCTGCGGCCCCTCACACCCAGCCATCGGCTGAATCATCCCCCACCGCTGCGCTGCGCGTCTCCCGGCTCAGAGCCAGGAGCGGGCCCAGACCTTGAGCGAGCGGACGGCCGGCTCCAGGGCACGTCCCTTCACGGTCAGGCGGTACTCCACGCGCACGGGCATCTCGTCGATCACGCTGCGCTGGACGATCCCCTCGGACTCGAGCTCCTTCATGCGCTCGGAGAGCAGCCGGTCGGAGATGTCGGGGACCAGCAGCTTGACCTCGGAGAAGCGCAGCGGCCCGTCCATCAGCACGAAGACGATGGCGCCGGACCAGCGCTTGCCGATCAGCTCGACCGCTCGGTGGTACGCGGAACAGCAACACTCGCGCCGCACGGCGACCGACTCTTCCCCCTCCGCTATGGCCTGCCCAGAGGCCATACCGAACATCGTAGACCCCTAGGCGGCGATCGACAGCCGGGACTCTTCGCTCGAGCCGTCCAGCGGCACGTCGCCCGCGCGCGTAACCAGGTTGGAGAACGTGGCGAGCGCCACGTGCGCGACCGTCTCGAGGATCTGCTCGTCGTCCCAACCCGCCTCGCGCGCCTCCTCGTGCTTGTGCCGCGCCGGCGCGCCGTCGGACTCGAGCAGTGCCTTCACGAAGCGCAGCAGCATTGCCTCACGCTCGTCGTGGGAGTCGAACTCGCGTGCGAGGGCGATCTCGTCAAGGCCGAGGCCGGCGTCGCGCGCCGTGCGCTGCAATGTCGTGAGGCCGTACTCGCTGTGCTGGTGCTCGGCGACCGCGAGCGCGATGCGCTGCTGCGTCGCGTAGGGGAGCGAGCCGTTGCGCAGCTCGGAGCGGAAGCGGGCGTAGGCACGCAGCACGGCGGGAGAGCCGGCCAGGACGCCGATGAAGTTCGGAAGCTGGCCGCCACCTGAGAGCGCACCCTTGAGAATCGGGACGCTGCGCTCGGGGGCAGTCAGCTCGTCGTGGACTTGAAACCTGCTCTCCTTGGTCTTCATCGCCACTTCACTTTCTGCTCATGCCTTACCGCGCGTAAGTATATCCGAGAAAGGCCTGGCGAGCAGTCCAATAGTGGCCCTGCGGGCGCGCCAAAACGGCGCACACGCGGAGGGCTCAGAGGTGCGCCGCGTCGCTCAGGCCTGCGGCGCAGCGCGCTCAGGCGTGCGCGGTCCCGGCGGCCACGGCCACCAGCAGCAGTCCGAGCAGGAAGGCCCAGAGGGCGATGCGGTCGGGCTGAGCCAGCTGAGAGTCGACCACCGCGCGGCGCCGGCGGGCCGGCGTTGACTGCCCGGTGATCGTGATCGTGCGGCGCTCGGCCACGGCTTGCGGCGCGGACCGAGGCTCGTACGACGTGCGCACGAAGCGGCGCGACCGCGACTGGGTCGAGTCCTCGACGGGGCGCAGCTGAACCGGCTGCGCAACGGCGGCCCCGGCGAACTCGTCCTCCGTCGCGTCTTCCTGCGAGCCGGCGTCCTCGTCCGCGCGCGCGAAGCGGCCGCCCGCGGCGGCGGCGGGGCGCTCAGCGGTGTCCGGGCGCTCACCGGCATCGAGGCGCTCGGCGGCCTCGATCTTGCGCTCCCACTGAAGCAGGACCGCCTCCCGACTCATTTCGTTGTCATCCTCCCGCAAGGCGCGGGCACCGGCTGAATGCATCGGCTCTCTCTCTTCTCGCCTGCGGGGTTAGCTGACGGGCTCGCGCTGAAAGAGGTGCGCTACGTGCAGTCGAGTGGTCCCTCATGCGGCACCCCTCGGGTCTGCTCGATTCGCCCCTGGCCGGGCGGCCAACTGGTTCCCCCACGCCCCACTGCCGGGCGGGGCTTCGGCTTGGATCGACGCGGCCATGCTATCAGCACATCGCACGCGCCGGACGGAAAAAGCGCCGCAAGCAGCGGGGTTTCCGTAACCGATGACGCCAGCGCCGCGGGCGCTACTGACCTGCGACGCGGGCCACGTAGCCGGCGACGGCCTCGGCGTCCTGGCCCTCGAGCAACCCGGCGGGCATGCGGTCCTGGCCGGTGCCGCCCCGCTTGATGGCGTTCAGGACGCGCTGGCGATCGAGGCCGCCGAGCTCGTCAAGGTCCGGGCCGGTGACGCCGCGGGCGTTGACCGCGTCGAGGTTGTGGCAGCTCTTGCAGTTCGCGATGAAGAGCTCCTTGCCCTGCTCGTCGGCCTTGCTCGCCTGCTCGGTCCGGAGGCTGCCGACCCCGCCCTCGGCCTCCCCGCGCGCGGCGATCACCGCAGCGGGCACGGCCACGCCGAGGCCGAGATAGAGCAGCAGGATCGTGAACGAAAAGAGGCGCCCGCCGCGCGTCAGGTAGGCCTCGCGGGCGGCCGCGGGACTGCCCGAGAACGCGATGAACATCACGACGATCCCGAGGACCAGGAAGGGCCCGATGACCAGGAGCACTTGCATCGAGGGCGGCACTCTACCGGCCACAGGCGCGGACGTTCCCGCGGGCCGCGGCCGGTTGCCGGAGCGCCCTTGCGCCGATTTAGGCCGACTCGGCCGCAGCCCGGCGGGCGCGCTTCCAGCTGCCGTACGCGGCGAAGACGTCGCTCAGAGCGGGCAATCCGTCATCGTCGGCGGCGCGCTGCTGGTAGTCGACCATCAAGAGGCGCTCGGGCCGCTCGCCGGCGGCCTGGGCCACCTGGCAGATCCCCCGCCGCACCTCTTCCTTGGTCGACTCCCCGTCGCCCCCGGCGCGCTTTGCCTCATGCGCAAACACCCCTGCCGCGCTGCCGCGAGCACCGGGCTCGGCGGACGGCGTCGGCCGGCCTCGTCCCGCTCCGACGAGCAACCGGCAGTGCGGGCAGCGCAGCGGCGCCTTCGGCCAGTCCTCCTCCACTCTGCGCTCGACCAGCAGGTGGCAATGCGGGCAGTAGCCGTCCTCGGCGGATTTCGAGGCGCGGCGTTTGGACTTGGGGCGAGTGGTAGACGTGGCGCGGGTGGCGGGCGGCAAGCGGTTCCTTTGACTGCATGAACTATTCGCCGGGGCTGTGGCCGGCGAAACCAGAACTTTCGGCCAGGCGCGCGGGGCGACCTGGCGCGCAAGGCGTTCTGGGGCGCTGCGACGGAGACTCTTCCAACTAGAAAGGGCCCCCTCGCGGGGGCCCTTTCCTTAGCCGGTCTCTAAGCCGGATTCTGTCTCGAGCAGCCATCCATCTCGCCCGGGCGGTCCTTCGACCGCGCCGGTCGGGGCTCTCGCCCTGCGGCCTACCTGGAGCTCGGCGGGCAGCGTCGACGCTCCTGCTTGGCCTTGCACCGGGTGGGGTTTGCCTGGCCGCCGCGTCACCGCGACGCCGGTGCGCTCTTACCGCACCTTTTCACCCTTGCCGGCACCGGGCTCACGTGCGGCCCGGCGCTTAGACGGTTTGTTTCTGTGGCACTTTCCCGCGGGTTTCCCCGGGTCGGCTTCCCGACCACCCTGCCCTGCGGTGTCCGGACTTTCCTCGAGGGGCCGGTTGTCTCTCCGACCTCCCCGCGGCTGCTTGACCGGCAGCAGTCAAATTCTAGACCCCAGGCGTGGGGCTGACGACCGGCGCAGGGCAGCGCCCGCTGGCGCAGGCCAGGGCTCGCCACGCCGCCCGCGGGCAAGGCTCGCCGCAGCGCCCCGCGCCCGCGGGACTTGCCGGCCCGAGTCTGGCTCGAGCGGCTGCTGCCGAATCGACTTTTTGTGCATCACATAGGTGTCTAATATTCGATCCGCCAGCGGCGGCGCGGGCGGGCACCCGGAAGGCGAGCGGCAGGCCGGGCGCCGCGGGCTCAGGACAGCGTCGTCCCGCACCCGCCGCAGCGGGCGAGGCCGTCTTCCAGGTGCATCGCCGCGTGGCAGACCGGGCACTCGGCCTCGGCGTGGCTGCGTGCCGTGCGCCATGTGCCGTCGAGCAGCTCCTCGAGCGTGGGGCGCCCGCCTCCCGCCGCGCCCCCCTGTGGCGCCGGGGCGAACAGTGCGCGCGGTGCGTCGAGCAGTGCGGAGCTCATGGCACCCTCCTGCACACGCCGACCACCCGTCCCAGAACCTTGACCTCTGTGGTCAGGATCGGCTCGAGCGCGTCGTTCTCCGGCTGCAGCCGCACGTGGTCGCGTTCGCGGAAGAAGCGCTTGACGGTCGCCTCCGCCTCGTCCCCCACCAGCGCCACCACGATCTCGCCGTCGGCGGCTGTGTCCTGGCGGCGGACGATCACGTAGTCCTCGTCGAGGATGCCGACGTCCTTCATGGAGTCACCCTTGACGCGCAGGACGTACTCGCCGTCCTCTCCGCCCGCGATGCCCGGCACCGGTACGTATTCCTCGATGTTCTCCTCAGCCAGCACCGGCGATCCGGCCGCCACCTGGCCGACCACCGGCAGCCCGGCCGGCTTGACCGACTGGCGCGCCTTGTCCACGAGCACCTCGATGGCCCGCGGCTTGGTGGGGTCGCGCCGCAGCAGCCCGAGCCGTTCCAGGTTGCCGAGGTGCGCGTGCACCGTGGATGAGGACGTGAGCCCGATCGCCTCGCCGATGTCGCGCACGGTAGGCGGGTACCCGTGCTCACCGACGTAGCGCTTGACGAAGTCGAAAATCTCCTGCTGGCGCTTCGTGAGGTTCAGGTCGACCATTCAGACGCTCCCTGGGGCCGGTTCCAATGCCGTAATCCGAACATGTGTTCGCAGAGTATCCCGACGGTCGGACGACATCAAGGGCAGGCGGCCGCGCCCGGTTAGCAGGGCGGCCGCGCCCGGTTAGCAGGGCGGCCGCGCCCGGCGAGGGAGGCCGCCGGGGCTCCAGACAGCCACACCACCCCGCTCTATACTCAGCGCTCCACGCGCCTGTGGCGGAATTGGTAGACGCGCAAGGTTGAGGGCCTTGTCCTGCATTTGCGGGGTGGGAGTTCGAGTCTCCCTGGGCGCACTGAAAGCGGCTGCAAATCGGGGCTTTATCG
>JACCSF010000231.1 GCA_013813135.1 Thermoleophilaceae bacterium
CGCCGGCGCTGAGCGCGGCGCGCTGGCACCGCCCCGCCCTGAAGGTGCCGCTACCCTCTCCCACCGGGCGCCCGTAGCTCAGCTGGATAGAGCGTCGGTCTACGGAACCGAAGGTCACAGGTTCGAATCCTGTCGGGCGCGCTCTCTGATTCCGCTCTGGTAGGGGATTCTCGGCGGTTGGCGAACGCCAGGGGGTGGCAACGGGGCAACACTGATGGTGTTGCCACTCGAGCCGACCGACGTGCCGGGTGTGTATCGGCGCGGGTCGCGCTTTGTCGCGGTGTACCGCGCCGCGGGCCGGCAGCACAAGGAGTCGGCCGCGACGCTGGCCGAGGCGCGCGCGATCAAGCTGGCGCGCCAGGCGGATGCCCGCGAGCGGCGGCGTGGACCGACGCTGCAGAGGTTCAGCATCGCGTGGCTTGACCGCTACGCGGGGTCGGGTCATGACGTCGTGCGCGAGGCGACGCGCCGCGAGTACCGCCGGCTGCTGGGCAACTTCGCGCTGACGTACTTCGATCCAGAGGTTCGCGTCCGCGACCTCGACCGCGCCGCGGTACAGCGGTTCGTCGACTGGCTTACGACGAGGCCGGGCCGCGGGGGGCGGTTGTGCGACCGGTCGATCGCAAACGCGCTGACGCCGCTTCGGCTGGCGCTCGCGGCGGCGGTCGCGGAGGGCCTGCTCGAAGCCAACCCGGCGGAGAGCGTGGTGCTGCCTCGCCGGCGTGCCGGCAGGGCCTGGTCGCCGCGCGAACGGCGATACCTCACGCGAGCCGAGCTCGTCAGGCTGCTCGGCGAGGTGCCGGAGAAATGGCGGCCCTGTTCGAGCTGCTCGCCGCGACCGGACTGCGGATCTCCGAGGCGGTCGGGCTGCGCTGGAGCGACCTTGCGCTGGTCGGGGAGCAGCCGCACCTGCGGGTGCGGCGCGCGATCGTTAAGGGCGCCGAAGTCGCGCCGAAGTCGCGCCACGGCGCCCGCCTGATCCCGCTCACCCCGGCGCTCGCCGCCGTGCTGGAGGCTCGCCGTCCCAGTGGCGCCGCCGATGACGCGTTCGTGTTCCCCGGGCGCGACGGCGGGGCATCCGACCAGGGCAGTCTGCGCCGCCGCGTGCTCGTGCCAGCCGCCGAGCGGACTGGCTTGACCGGCGTCGGGTTCCACACCCTGCGCCACACCTGCGCCTCGATGCTGATCGAATCCGGGCTCTCCCCGTTGCGTCTGCAGCGCTGGATGGGCCACCACTCGCCCGCGTTCACGCTCGACACCTACGGGCACCTGATCGACGGTGACCTCGGGCCACCACTGGACCTGCGCAAGGAGCTGCGAGCGATTGAGCGATGATCAAGACCGTGCACCGGCGCGGCTGAGCAACGCGCCTTCCGCCTGGGGGCTTCCGGCTGAGTCCCGCTGTCCCACCGAAGCGGGCGTGAGTGCCAGCGTTCGCCGTACGCTCGGATCTCGTCCAGAGCAGTCACCTGCGCCGTAGGGTCGGCGTGATCGCTTTGCGCCGATAGGAGTAGCGGGCCCTCGGTCTGCCGCGGACCGCGAAGATTTGGTCGAAGCGCCGGTCTCCCAGATCGAGCTTCTCGAGGGCCGCGATGAGGACTCGGCATTACTCGCTTCGACATACGCCGCGTTTCGGCGTTTCGCGCTTCGAATTATCTTCGGCGAACAGTCGACAGCCGTCAGACGGCCTGCGTCGAGGCGGTGACAGACAAGCGTCGCAGCGGGAGCGGCCGCTCACTCCCCGGTGCGTTAGCGCTGATCGATGTGTATGGAAGGCGGCGCCTGACCTGTGGGGAGTGGCCCGTCGCGGCGCCGACCTGCGTAGCGTTGACAGCGGTTGCGCCCGGCTCTCTTTGCGCAGTACAGCGCGTTGTCGGCCAGCTCGAGCAGCCGCCCGGCGTCTTGGCTGTTTTCGGGGTAGGTAGCAATGCCCGCCGACGCGGTGAGCGCTCGCCCACCGATGCTTATCTCCGCTATTGCCGCGCGGGCGCGTTCGGCGCTCGTCAGTGCGTGTGCTGGCCCTGCCCCGGGGAGGATGAGGGCGAATTCCTCGTCGCCCAGTCTGGCCGCGACATCGGTGGCGCGTACGGCGAAGGTGAGGCGCTCGGCGACGGCCTGCAGCATTCTGTCTCCCTCGGCGTGTCCGTGGGCGTCGTTGATGGATTTGAAGTGGTCGAGGTCGATGGCCACCAGACCGAGAGGGCGCCCGGCCGCTATAGCGGCAGCGACCTCGAGTTCGAGGCGCTCGCGGCAAGCGTGCTGGTTTAGCAGCCCGGTGAGCCCGTCGGTTCTGGCTTGCGCGCGCAGCACTTCCCGCTGGCGCGCTGAGTCGAACGCGAGCGCCGCCATCACCGCGAACCGCTCGACGACCTCCGCCTCGGTCGCGGTAAACCCCGCCTGTTCGCCGAGCCGATACACGTTGAGCGCCCCGATCGCCCGATGCTCGACGAGTAGCGGCACGCAGACAAGCGCCTCGGGCTCGTGCGCCGTGCCTGCCACCACCTCTCCCTGCGGGTCGAGGTCGACCCGCGGAACGTTGCGAGTGCGCCTCTCCCGGACCACTTGACCGGTGATGCCCACCTCGTGGGAGAAGCTCTCGGCCATCACCTCCTCAGCCCACCTGCCGGCCGCGAACGCTGGGCTCAGGGTCCGCCCCGCGTCCACCAGCTCGTAGACGGCGAGGTCGTCATAAGGGACGAGCGCTTCTAAGTGCATCGCCATCCGTCGCAGGGTGTCGTCGAGCGAGTCTGCGGCGAGCACCGCTGCAGCGGCCTCCAACAGCGCCTCGAGCACCGCGGCACTGGCCCCCGCACGCGGAGCGTCTTCGCTCACCCGACGCTGCGCGTGGAGATGGGAAGCTGAGAAGCCGAAGGGCCACATCATCTAAGTCATCGACCTCGCGCCCGGGGAGTTGAACGCAGAACACGCCCAAGGCCGGCTGCTCTCCTCCGCAACGCTTCTTGACGCGGACGACCGCACCCGCCTAG
>JACCSF010000364.1 GCA_013813135.1 Thermoleophilaceae bacterium
GGCGGTGGTCGCCGGCGGGCCCGGCGCGGTCACCCGCTGGCGCCAGGTGGCGAGCCGCGCGATCTCCACGGCGGGGCTCGCGGCGACCGCCGAGTTGCTGGTCGATTCGGCTGCACTCTCGCTGGCCGGACCGCGCTCGGCGCGGATCGTGGCAGCCGCGGGGCTGCCCGCCGGGCTCGGTGTGCGCGAGATCGCCGATGGCCGCCTGGCCGGGGCACCCGTGACGGTGGTCCGCGAGGACGGCGACCACTTCCTGCTGCTGTTCGAGAACGGCCATCCGAACGCCGTCTGGCAGGCGCTCTGGGAGGCGGGCCGCGACCACGGGCTCGCTCCGGTGGGCAACGAGGCGCTGGAGCTGCTGCATGCGGCCCCCCGGCCCCTCCCCTAAGGCTGGGCCAGAACCTACCCAAACGGTAAGGTAGGCTGGCAATGGCTGACGACCTTGCGGTCAACGGTTCACAACCGGCCAGGGCGCGCGACGACGAGCTCGACGCGCGCGTGGCGACCGCGATGCAGCACGTGGCCGCGGTGCTGTCCGCGCCGGCCTCGGCGGCGCTGCCGAAGGTGGAGGACTTCCACACCGCCCACCGCGAGGTGGAGGACGCACTGCGCACCGTCGTCGACGAGCTGCGCGACGGACATCCCGGGCGGGCGGATCTCTGGTCGACCCTGATCGAGCTGCACCAGGTCCAGCGCGAGCTCGTGGAGCAGCGGCTCGTCCAGCGGCTCGAGGCGCTCGACCGGGTGCGGGCGGCGCTCGCCCGCTTGCGCGAGCTCGGGCCGGTCAGCGAGGTCCTGCGCCGCGCCTGCACGGAGCTGAGCGACAGCTCGGGGCTGGACCGCGTGCTGCTGAGCCAGGTCAAGGACGCGCGGCTGCTGCCGGTGCACGCTCACTTCCGCGACGACCCCGAAGGCGCCGAGCGTGCCGTCGAAGCGCTGCGCGAGACGCCGCTGGCGCTCGAGTACCCGGTTGTCGAGACGGAGCTGATGCGCCGTCGCCGCGCGACGATCGTGCGTGACCCGCGGGCGCGCAGGCCGCCGATCCCGGTGGAGGAGGGATTGTCGTACGTGGCGGCGCCGGTGGTCTTGGACGGCGGCGCGATCGGGTTCTTCCATGGGGCCTACGCGGATCGCCAGGTGGAGTCGCTGGAGCGCGACGCCGTGTGGGCGTTCGCGGACGGCTTCGCCCAGCTGTTCGAGCGCGCCGTGCTGCGCCGGCGCGTACGCGAGCAGCGGCGCCAGCTGCGCGAGCTGGTGGCCTGGACCGACGCTATGGCCGCCGAGCTGTCCGAGGGCGCGATCGAGCTGGAGGTCGAGACCGAGCCGGCCGGCGCCGCCGTGCGCCCGACGGCACTACCCGGCGCCGACCTGGACTCCTCGCGCCTGCGCGAGCTGCTCACCCGGCGTGAGCTGGACGTGCTGCGGCTGATCGCGCGCGGAGACAGCAACAAGGCGATCGCGACGGAGCTGGTCGTGTCGGAGGGCACCGTGAAGTTCCACGTGAAGAACATCCTGCGCAAGCTGCCCGCCGCAAACCGGGTGGAGGCGGCGTCACGTTACCTGCAGTTGACGGGGCATTGAGTCCGGTGTCCCTTCCGAAGGCAAGCCAAGCGAGCGCCGCGTCGGCGTACCGCCGGATCGCCGAGCTGATCGCCGACGACCAGTGCGTGGTGCTCGACGGCGGGACGGCCACGGAGCTGCACGGAGCGGGCGACCGCCCCGGCGACGACGAGGGGCTCTGGGGCACGCGGGCGCTGGTGGAGGCGCCCGAGCAGGTGCTCGACGTGCACCGCCGCTACGCGCGCATCGGCTGCGACGTCATCTCGACCAACACGTGGGGCCTGCCGAGCGCGCTGCGCGAGGACGGACCGCGCCTGTGGGAGAGCACGCGGCCGGTCCACTGGATGGACGTGGCGCGGCGCGGCCTGGGTCTGGTGCGCGAGGCGATCGACCGGGAGGGCCGCGCGGGCGAGTGCGCCGTGGCGTTCAGCCTCAACGGCGAGGTCGACAGCCCGGAGGGGCAGGAGACGATCCGGCTGCTGACCCGCCCGCTCGAGGAGGAGCCGCCGGATCTGATCCTCGTGGAGACGCTGTCGCTGGTCGGCCCGTCGATCTACGTGACCGTGGAGACGCTGCTCGAGACAGGCCTGCCGGTGTGGCTCAGCTTCAGGCGCTGCCGGCACGGCGTCTGCGGCGTCTACGGCCAGCATTGGGGCGGGCCCGAGGGCGACCTGTTCGGCCGCGCCGCCCGTCGCTTCGAGGAGATGGGCGTGGGCGCGCTGCTGATCAACTGCATCCCGCCCGACCACGTGGCGGGGATGGTCTCCTGGCTGCGCGACTTCACCGACATGCCGCTCGGGGTGTACCCGAACCTCGGCTACCTCACGAGCGACGGCTGGCGCTTCGACCACCAGATCACCGGCGCCGAGTACGCGGCGATGGCGCTCGAATGGCGCGAGGAGGGAGCGCAGATCATCGGCGGCTGCTGCGGCGTCGGCCCCGACCTGATCGCGGCGGCGCGCGAGCGCCTCGCGAACACCAAGCCGGGCAGCCGCCGCGAAGACCGCCTGGTCGAGGCGAACGG
This sequence comes from Thermoleophilaceae bacterium, assembly GCA_013813135.1. Lineage (GTDB taxonomy): Bacteria > Actinomycetota > Thermoleophilia > Solirubrobacterales > Thermoleophilaceae > JACVRW01. The sequence continues at coordinate 2,585 of JACCSF010000364.1, forward strand.
CGCCGGCCTGGAGGCTTCCTCGAAGCGGATCGAGCCGCCGCGCTGGCGCGACCTCAAGGGTCGGGACCTGTTCCCCCTGCCGGTGCCGGAGATCGCGGTGGACGAAGGCGTCTTCGTGCCCACGCAGGGCAGCTTCCTGGCCTGGCGCCACCTGTTCGAGGAGCGGCTCGGCAACCGCCAGCGCTGCCTCGACATCGGCTGCGGGGCGGGCATCCTCACCGTGCAGCTCGCCCTCAACGGGGCGGCCCACGTGCACGCTATCGACATCGACCAGGACGCCGTTGACAACACGCTCGCGAACGCCTTCCGCAACGGCGTGGCCGACCGCGTCACCGGCGCCGCCGTCGATCTCTACCCATGGGTGCCCGAGGAGCGCTATGAGCTGATCGTGGCGAGCCTCTACCAGATGCCCGTGGACCCGGCCGAGCAGGTGAGCACCCACCGCCCGCTCGACTACTGGGGCCGCAACCTGCTCGACCACCTGATCACCCTGCTGCCCGAGGCGCTCGCGGAGGACGGCGTGGCCTACCTGATGCAGCTCTCCATCCTCAGCCAGGAGCGGACCGCCGCGCTGCTGGCGGAGCGCGGCTTCGAGGCCAAGGTGGTCGACTACTCGTTCTTCGAGGTGACCGAGCTCTTCCAGCGCGGACGCGAGCACATCAACCACGTGGAGGCGCTGACGGACGCCTACCACCTGGCCTTCGGCGGCCAGGACGTGATGGTCGCCTACCTGCTCGAGGTCAGGCGCAGCTCCGCAGACTCGGCCCGGCCGCCGAGCAACGGCTCCGAGTCGCCTGTCTGACCGCCGCGTCCCGCCCCCCGTGCCTCAGGCGGGCCGTCCGGCACCCCTCGTAGCGTCGGGGCGGTGATCGCCAAGGTCGAGCCGCTCACGCCCGCGCGCGCCCTGCGCGGGCCGTTCGACTATCGGCTGAGCGCGGAGCTGTCCGGCGTCGGGGTGGGCAGCATGCTGGTCGTGCCCTTCGGCAGGCAGCGCCTGCTGGGCGTCGTGGTGGACCTTGCCGGGACGAGCGACGTGCCCGCCGAGCGGCTCGTGGAGCCGCTGTCGGCCCTTGAGGCCGACGTCCCGGAGGCGCTCGTGCGACTGGGTCTTTGGGTCGCCGCCGAGTACGTCTCCACGCCCGCGCGTGGGCTCGCGCTCGTGCTCCCACCGGGTACCGGCACCGGCTCGGGGCGTCCACTGCTTCCGCGGCGGTCGCTGCGAGCGGCGCTCACCGATGGCGGCCGGGTGGCGCTGAACGGCGAGGGCGGCCGGCTGGGGGAGCGCCAGCGCGCGGTGCTGGACGCTCTGGCGGCCGGCCCATCGAGCGCGTCCGCGGTGACGCGGCTGGTTGGGGCGGACCATTCGAC
>JACCSF010000236.1 GCA_013813135.1 Thermoleophilaceae bacterium
GCCAGCCTCACGCCGCGTTGCACGAGCTCATCGGGATACTTCTTCGGTCGGGCCATTACGAGTGCTTCCTCTCCCGAGGACCGAAATCCTCGTTTGGAAGTCTCCGTCAGACCCAGCCTGCCTCAGCGCAACAGGCCGCCGCCCCGCCTGGGGGTTGTTTCCTTGGCTCCACGCTCGGCTTAGCGAGGAAGGGGAGTCCGCCGCTTCGCGCCGGACTCCCCTTCCTCGACCTGCCACGTAAACCCGGCGGGTTAGCCCTGGCGCGGAGCTTGGAGCGCTAAGGCGGGGCGGCGGCAAGGAATCGAGGAGAGGGACCAGAGATGCAGATGGGGTGGTTTTCGAGCCGGATGGGGTGAATCGTGAAGGCAACGCGAGGAGAGCAGCGGGTGACGGGGAGGAGAGGCGGTAGGAGATGTCCGGTGTGGGCGTCGGGTGTGGACTCGAGCGGTTCTGGTGTTCGGCTGGAGGTGGGGGTCTGCTCGCGAAGTCCTGTCGGTGCGGGCCGCTGAGGCTCGGAGTCGGCCCCGCTAGAGCCCGGGCGCAGGTCCCTCCCCCACACGGGCAGCCACACCCGCACGTCTTCGCTCCGGACTCCGCACCGGCGCACGTGCTCGCCCGCTGCGGATCCGAGGAGGGGGGGCCGTTCCGCGAGCTATGGGCCTCTCTAGAGCAGAGGCCTATGCCCGACCAAGCGCGTCGACCGCCTAACCCTCCCCCCGGTGAGCCTCTCGAAGGAAGGGCTCTGACTCCCGAGCCTCCGCTTGCACCGAAGGCTGATCGCGCGCCAGCGCCCGTGACCTTCCTCTCCACGGACGAGTGCGCACGACGCGCCATGCTCTCCCGGAAGGCCATCTATCGCGCGATCGAGAGCGGGGAGCTCCTCGCCTTCCGTGTGCGTGGGCGTCTGCGAGTCCCGGCGGAGGAGTTCAGCCGCTGGATGACCGCAGATCCCGTCTCGAACGTTCCGCCCGAACCGCCTCGGCGTTCGACTGCCCACAGGCCGGCTCCGGGGGGTACCTTCCGGTCGGTGCTGCGAACGGTCGAAGGGGGCTAGGAATGAGCGTCGAGCAGGTCGCTCGGAGCGATGGGACCAAGGTATGGCGCGTACGGTGGCGCGACGAACGCGGCCGGAACCGTTCCAAGACGCTCGGTCGAAAGCGCGACGCTGAGGCGTTCGACGCCGAGATACGTCGACTCCGGCGGCTGGGGGAGCTCGGCCTGATGGATGCGGGCCGCGTGACCCTCGCGGAGTTCGGTCAGGAGTGGCTCGTTGCTTACGCCGTCCCGAATCTCGAGCCCAAGACTCTGCGGACATACCAGTCGTTGTGGGACCGGCACGTCCTCCCGAGCATCGGTGGTGTCGAGCTGCGCCAGCTGCGCCCCGCCGTTCTCGACCGCTTCCTTGCGCAGCTCCAGCGCGAGGGCCTCTCACCCGCCAGCGTGAAGAAGGTCGCCGGCCTGATTCAGGGCGTCCTCCAGCGAGCGGTGGAGTGGGAACGCATCTCCCAGAATCCGATGCGTGTGGCCCACAAGCCGAGGGCCCGCCGGCGGATCGTGATCCGTCCGATCGCGCCCGCCCAGGTTGAGCAACTTCGCGAACACCTCCTAGCCGATGGGCGACGGCGCTGCGCGACGCTCGTGTCTGTGCTCGCCTACTCGGGGCTACGACCGGGCGAGGCCCTCGCGCTGACCTGGGAGAGCATTGGAGAGCGCACCATCGCCGTCACGGGCGCGAGCTCGATGGGCCGTCTGAAAGGGACCAAGACGGGCGCCGAGCGGACGGTGCGTCTGATGTCACCCCTTGCTCAAGACTTGGCCGAGTGGCGCCTTGCCCAGGGCCGCCCTGATCCCGACCGCGTCGTGTTCCCTGGCGAATCTCCGGACGGCACGCTGACCGAGGGCCAGTGGAACCGCTGGACTCAGGGCGCCTTCAGAGCGGCCAAGCTCGCGGTGGGACTGCCGCATGCGCGGGCATACGACCTGCGTCACTCGTTCGTCTCACTGCTGATCCATGAGGGCCAGTCGATCCTCGAGGTGGCACGCCAGGCCGGCCATTCGCCTCAGACCTGCCTGCGCGACTACGGCCATCTGTTCGACGAGTTCGACCCCGCCGAGCGCGAACCGGCGGAGGCCGTGATCAAGGCCGCCCGTGACCAGCTAGTACCTCTCACGTACCTCTCGGCTACCGCTAAGTGACGTAAAGCCGCTCGCGGAGGGGGAAATCCCTACAGCGGGATCTCCCAGAGCGGGAACCAGCGCGTGACGTCCTCCTCGAAGGGCAGCTCCGCCCCGATCTGTGCCTTCAGGCGCAGCTCGCGCTCGGAGTCGCGCGCCTGCTCGCCGGGCGCCGGGATGAAGGGGTAGTAGCCGCCGCGCTTGAAGTTGTAGATGAAGTAGACGGGCCGGCCCTTGTCCTCGAACGGGAAGACGGCGGCCAGCAGGCGGTCTCCGTAGCCGCTGCCCTGGAGCTGCGTCGAGATGGTGTTGAGCGCCACCACCAGGTCCTCGAAGTCGGGGTCGCGCAGGATCAGCCAGCGGTAGCGGTACTCGTCGGCGTGGGTCTCGACCTCGGTGCCGGTGTCCGCGGCCGTGCCGCGCAGCAGCTCCTCCGTCTCCGCGAGGATCGCGTCGAAGTCAGCGGTCTCGAGCGGCTGGAAGACGATCCCGGCCGCTTGCTTGTGCTTCAGGCCGAGCCCGGTGTCGAGCGTGACCTGAGCCGTCGTCATCGCGAACAGCCGGTCCGGCGCGGCGCCCTTGACCCGCTTGCCCCGGCCTCCGAGCAGCGCGTCCAGGAATCCCACGCTTAGGCGGCGGCCTGGAGCTGCGTCTCGAGCTGCTGCAGGCGCTCGATCCGCTTCTCCATCGGCGGGTGAGTCGAGAAGAGCGTCTGGACCGCGCCGCGCACGCTGGTCGGCACGATGAAGAACGCGTTCAGCCGCTCCGCCTGGCGGAGGTCCTGCGTCGGCACGCGCTCCATGGCGCCCGAGATCTTCACGAGCGCCGAGGACAGCGCGCTCGGGCGTCCGGTGACGATCGCCGCTCCGCGGTCGGCCGCGAACTCGCGGTAGCGCGACAGGGCGAGCATCAGGAAGAAGGAGACGATGTAGACGACGAATGAGACGAGCAGGACGACCAGGATGCTGGGGTTGTCGTCGTCGTCCCCTCCGCCGAAGAAGAAGCCGAACTGCAGGATCATGGCGGCGATCGAAGCGAAGAAGCTCGCGATGGTCATGATCAACACGTCGCGGTTCTTCACGTGCGAGAGCTCGTGGGCCATCACGCCCTCGAGCTCGCTCGGTGAGAGCACCGACATGATGCCGGTGGTGGCGCACACCGTCGCGCTCTTCTGCGAGCGGCCGGTGGCGAAGGCGTTCGGCACGTGCGAGTCCGCGACGGCGATGCGCGGCTTGGGCAGGTCGGCCTGGATGCAGAGCCGCTCGATCATCGCGTGCAGCCCGGGCGCCTCCTGCGGGGAAACCTCCTTGGCCCCCATGGCGGACAGCGCCAGCTTGTCCGAGAAGAACAGCTGGGCGAAGCTGAGCCCGCCGATGATGACGACCATCAGCACGAGGCCCGTCCCGGCCGCGAGCAGGGCCCCGATCAGCGCCACGTAGAGCAGCCCCAGCAGGAACATCGTCAGGAGCATGCGGAACTGCAGTCCCGGGTCTCTCGGGAAGATCGCTCGCTGCTGTCGTGCCGCCATGCCCCTGAGTTTAGTGAGGCGTCATTGCATACCCACTTGCAGGAGGGGGAAAAGCGGCGCTCGGGCCGCTCGTGCTAGAGTGCCCGCGTCCCGAGCGCTGAATTTCCCTGCACAGAAGCGGGAAACCGGGGGATCCGGGGGCCCGATAGGGCCGGGGGCGAATGGCCGCCTTGAGCGTGGCCTAGCGGCACTCCCGCCGCGAGCCCGTCAGCTAACCCCGTAAGCGCAGAAGCGGGACAAGATGACCATGAAGAAGAGCTTCTGGCTCCCAATCGCCCTGGGCCTGTGCGCCTACCTCGTGCTCCCGCTACCGGGGCTGTCGGCGCCCCTGTCCGACCGCATCGATCAGAAGCGCGACCAGATCGCCGGCGCCAAGCAGAAGGAAGGCGTGCTGACGACGACGATCCAGACCTTCTCCACGCGCATCGACGGCATCCAGGGCGAGATCCAGGCCACGCAGCAGCGCCTTGACCGCGCCCAGTCGAGCCTCGACCGCCAGAAGAACGAGCTGCTTGCCGTGCGCGACCGCCTCGAGGCGGCCCGCGACCGGCTCGAGCGCCTGCGCAGCGAGCTCGCCACCGCGCGCCGCCTGCTGGCCGCCCGGCTCGTCGAGATCTACAAGTCCGACACCCCCGATGCGCTGACCGTGGTGATGGAGGCCGACGGCTTCGGCGACCTGCTCGAGCGTACAGAGTTCCTCGAGCGCATCTCAGACCAGGACCGCGAGATCACGGACCGCGTGCGCGGGTTGCGCGACCAGGCCGAGGACCAGGCCGTCGAGCTCGCCGAGCTGGAGGAGCGCGAGCAGCTGGCGGCCGAGCGCATCCTGCGCGAGCGCGACCAGATCGCCTCCGCGCAGAATCAGCTCGTGTCCTCGCGCGACCAGCTCGCGTCGGCCCGCGCCGACCGGCGCGGCGCGCTCGCCGACGTGCGTAGCGGCAAGCGACAGGCGCTGGAGGACCTCGCCTCGCTCGAGGCTGAGCAGGCACGCGTCCAGGCGGCACTCGCCGGGGCGCCCGCGCCCGGCCCGGTCCAGCAAGGCTCAGGGCAGCTGATCTGGCCGGTGAGCGGCTCGCTGACCGGATCGTTCGGCGAACCCCGGCCCGGCCACCTGCACTCCGGCATCGACATCGCCGCGCCGGAGGGCACGCCTATCCGGGCTGCCGACTCCGGCCGCGTGGCCCTGGCAGCTTGGACGGGCGGCTACGGTAACTACACCTGCATCCAGCACACGGCCAGCCTCTCCACCTGCTACGGGCACCAGTCCCGCCTTGGCACTTCGGCGGGTGCGTCGGTACAGCAGGGCCAAGTGATGGGCTACGTCGGCAACACCGGCAACTCGTTCGGCTCCCACCTGCACTTCGAAGTGCGAATCAACGGGTCGCCCGTCGACCCGATGGGCTATCTCTAGCGCTGTGAAGGGCGCCCTCACCGCGGTTGCGGTGATCGTCGCCGTGGGCACCGCGGCCGGGCTCGCGATTCTCTGGCCGGGCGACACGGAGACCCGCCTCCAGGGCGGGCTGGCGGTCGACGCGACGAAGGCCGAGGTGGCGGAGGTCACCGAAAGCACCTGTCCGGGCCTCGGCAACCAGCGCTGCCAGCTCGTGACCGCACGCCTGACCAGCGGCCGCGATGCCGGCAAGCGCGTCGAGCTGCAGCTGAGCGCGATCCAGGGCTTCGACCCCGACCTCGACCCCGGCGACGACATCCGCGTGACCAAGGCGCCGGAGCCACCCCCCGGGCAGGAGGCCGTGGCCGGGCCGGGCTACTCGTTCTACGACTTCCAGCGCGGCACGCCGATACTGGTGCTGGCGCTCGCGTTCGTCGCGATCGTCCTGCTGTTCGCGCGTTTCCGTGGAGCGCTCTCGCTGGTCGGGCTCGGCTTCAGCCTCGCGCTGGTGCTGCTGTTCGTGGTGCCGGCGATCCTCGACGGCAAGCCGCCGCTCGCCGTGGCGATCGTGGGCTCGCTGGCGGTGGCGCTGATCACGATCCCCATGGCCCACGGCGGCGGCCCGAAGACGCTCGCCGCGGTGCTCGGCACCGCCGCCAGCCTGCTGTTCACCGCTCTGCTGGCGCTGGTCTTCACCAAGGCCGCGCACCTCACCGGCTTCTCTAGCGAGGAGGCGACCTTCCTGCAGCTGGCGGGCGCCAACCTGTCGCTGGAGGGGCTGCTGCTGGCCGGGATGGTGATCGCCGCGCTCGGCGTCTTGGACGACGTTACCGTCAGCCAGGCTTCGACTGTGCTGGCGCTGCGCTCCGCCAACCCGACCCTGCGCTTCAGGCAGCTGTTCGCCGTGGCCCAGCGGGTCGGCCGCGACCACGTCAGCGCCACCGTCAACACGCTCGTGCTCGCCTACGTCGGCGCGTCTCTCCCGGTGCTGCTCATCTTCAGCTCCTCTGACCTCGGCATCGGCGAGGCGCTGTCGACGGAGGTCGTGGCCAAGGAGGTGGTCGCGACGCTGGTGGGATCGATCGGCCTGATCGCCGCCGTCCCGCTGACGACGGCGCTGGCGGCCGTGCTCGCGCTCGGCGAGGAGCCCGAGGCTCTCGCCGGCGTCGATCACGGTCACGCCCACTAGACCTTGAAGCGCCCCAGGCGTTTGACGCCGCAGTTGCCGTTGCCGTCGCAGGCGGTGGCCACGAACACGTTGGCCTTGGCGCCGCGCAGCCGGACGGCCTTGCGGAACGCGCCACGGCGGCCGGTGAGCACAATGTTGAAGTTCCTGCCGCCGTCGCGCGACACGAGCAGCCCGTAGGTCACGTGGTTGGCCAGTTCGCGGCCGGGCTCGCTGCGGTCCTTTACCTTCTGCACGCGGACGGTCACGCGCGCGCCGCTGCGCCACGCCCTGCCCTTGGCGCGCGGCGAGGTCACGTCGTAGGCGCGCGCCAGGTCCGCGGCACCCTTGCCGTCCACGATGCCGGCGCCGGTGCGCTCGTTCCAGCCCCTGCCGACCGTCTGCCGCGCCGACCGGATCAGCACCTCGGCCACCTGCTCGGAGGCCAGGCGCGGCTCGACCTGCCACGCGAGAGCGGCGATGCCGGACACGATCGGCGCCGCGAAGCTCGTCCCCTGGCCGTACGCGAAGCGCACTCCGCCCTGGGGGACGATCCGCGAGGGACAGATGCCCGGCCCCACGATGTCCCACTCCGTGCCGGTGAGGGCCGGCAGCGTGGAGAGCACGCCGGCCGTGCAGTTGTCACTGGCCCCCGGCGCGGCGATGCTGACATAGCGGTTGTGCGTGGAGAAATCCGCGGGCTGGCCGTCGGGCTTGGTGGCGCCCACGGACAGGCCGATCCCGGGCGCCCCGCGGTTGCCGCCGAGCACGGCGGCCGGGAACTGGAGCGCGTTGCCCGAGCTGCCGGTGTTGCCCGATGCCGCCACCGGCAGCACGTCGTTCAGGAACGCCAGCGCCAGCGCGCGCGCCAGCGTCGGCGTGTCCGAGCTCTGGCTGCCGGCCAGGCTCATGTTGAGCACGTCCGCGCCGCGGTGGATGGCGAACTCGATCCCGCGCAGCAGCTCGCGTGTGGTGAAGTCGCCGTCGCGCGAGCCGCGGATGGCGAGCACCTCGGTGTTGCCCGCGACGCCCTTGGCGCCGATGCCGTTGCCGTCTACGGCCGCGATCAGCCCGGTCACGAACGTGCCGTGCCCGACCGTGTCGGTTACGTCGGTGCCCTTGGTGAAGGTGTCGTAGGTGCGCGCGACGCGCCCCGCGAATTCAGGCTGGCCGACGTCGAGACCGGTGTCCATTACGGCGATCGACCGTCGCGAGCCGCCGCCCGCCGCGGCGAGGGCGTCCGCCGCCCTGACGTCGTCGTAGAACCAGGTGTACTTGATCTCAGTGATCGGGTCGACCGTGTCGAGCGGGTCCGCCGCCACGTGCACCTTCTCGTCGCGCTCCACGTAGGCCACGCGGGCGTCGCCTCCAAGCGCCCGAGCGAGCGCGGCGCCGTCGGGCGCGGTTGCCGCCAGCACGCCGATCGGCTCGAACGCCTCCGGCTTGGCACCGAGCCGCTCGAGTAGGCGCGCCACGCCGGCCAGGTCGCCGTGCGCGCGCACACCCACGAGC
>JACCSF010000240.1 GCA_013813135.1 Thermoleophilaceae bacterium
GCGGAGGCCACCAGCTCGGGGTCTGGATCGAGCGCCGGGTGCAGCGCGCGGTCGAGGCCGAGCTCGCGCATGCGCTCGACCGCCTTGGGCGCCTCGCGCTCGCCCAGCAGGTCCATCAGCTCGTCCCGTACACGGGCGCCGGACACCTTCGACATCGCGTCCTCCGCCACGGCCGCGCGGGCGGCCCGCTCGGTGTCCTCGTCCATCCGAAGGCCGAGGCGCGTCTCATATCGGACCGCGCGCAGCAGGCGCGTGGGGTCGTCGAGGAAGGAGCCCGGGTGGATGACGCGCACCACGCCGGCCTCGAGGTCCGGCAGGCCGCCGTGGGGGTCGTACAGATGGCCGAGGTGGTCGCCGGCGAGCGCGATCGCCATCGCGTTGACCGTGAAGTCCCGCCGCCTCAGGTCCTCGCGCAGCGGCGCCGCCTCCACGCGCGGCAGCGCACCGGGCTCGTCGTAGATCTCGCTGCGCGTGGTCGCCAGGTCGAAGGTCACGTCCGCGGCTCGCACCGTCGCGGTGCCGAAGCGCTCGTGCTCGCGCGCCGTCCCGCCGAGGCGCTGCGCAAGCGCGCGGCCAACCGAGCGCGCATCCCCCTCCACCGCAAGGTCGAGGTCGACGGCGGCGGCGCCGCGCACCAGATCGCGCACGGCGCCGCCCACGAGGTAGGCGGGCGGCAGCCCCTCGAGAGCGGCCAGCAGACGCTCCATGCCCGGCAGGCGCCGGACGCGATCGCACAGGTCTCCGGCAGCGGTCACGCCCTCAGAGTCTCACCGGGATGCCGGCCGCACGCATGCGCTCCTTCGCCTCCCGGACCGTGTGCTGCCCGTAGTGGAAGATCGACGCGCACAGCACGGCATCCGCGCCACCCTCGTTCACGGCCTCCACCAGGTGGTCGAGCGAGCCGGCGCCGCCACTCGCGATCACCGGCACGTCGACGGCGTCGGTCACGGCACGGGTCAGCTGCAGCTCGTAACCGTCCTCGGTTCCGTCCCGGTCCATGCTCGTCAGCAGGATCTCACCGGCGCCGCGCTCCACGCCCTCGCGCACCCATTCGACCGCGTCGCGCCCGACCGCGCGGCGGCCGCCGTCCACGTACACGCCGTAGGAGCCGTCCGGCTCGCGGCGCGCGTCGATCGCCAGCACCACGCACTGGGCGCCGAAGACCGCGGCCATGTCGCCCAGCAGCTCCGGCCGGGCCACGGCGGCCGAGTTCACGGACACCTTGTCGGCGCCTGCGTCCAGCACCGCTTGGGCGTCCTCCACCGAGCGCACGCCGCCGCCGATCGTGAACGGTATGAACACGTCGTCCGCGCAGCGGCGGGCCAGCTGGGCCACGTTCTCGCGCCGCTCGTGCGAGGCCGTGATGTCGAGGAAGACGATCTCATCGGCCCCCTCGTCCTGGTAGCGCGCGGCCAGCTCGACGGGGTCGCCCGCGTCGCGCAGGTTGACGAACTCCACGCCCTTCACCACGCGGCCCTTGTCCACGTCGAGGCACGGGATCACGCGGCGCAGCAGCATCAGGCCTCCAGGGCCGCCTGGCCCTCGCTCACGCCGAAGCGTCCCTCGTAGAGCGCCTTGCCGGAGATCACCCCGGCGAGGTTGACCAGCCGCAGCTCGCGCAGGGCCTCCAGGTCCGCGAGCGAACCGATTCCGCCCGAGTAGAGAAAGCGCCCGCGCACCGTCTCCCCCACCCGCCGAACCTCATCGAGGTCCGGTCCCTCGAGCATCCCGTCGCGGTCGACGTTCGTATAGACGAAGCGCGTGACGCCGCGCTGCGCCATCAACCGGATCGCGTCCTCGCCCCGCATCTGGGTCTCGCGCGTCCAGCCGGAGACCGACACCTTGCCGCCGCGCACGTCCACACCGACCAGAATCCGCGCGGTGAAGGCGCCCAGCGCCTCGTCCAGCAGGTCCGGATCCGTGAAGGCGGCGGTGCCGAGCACCACGCGGACGGCGCCCGCGCGCAGAGCACGCCTGATCGAGGCGATCGAGCGCAGGCCGCCGCCGAACTCGACCGGCACGTCCAACTCGTCGACGATGCGTTCGACGTGGTGCAGGTTGACGGGCTCGCCGTCCAGGGCGCCGTCGAGGTCGACCACGTGCAGGAAACGCGCCCCGGCCTCCACGAACGAGCGCGCGGCCTCGAGCGGGTCGTCCGCATAGACGGTCTCGTCGTCGAAGTGGCCCTGGCGCAGCCGCACGGCCCTGCCGTCGCGGATGTCCACCGCCGGCAGGAGGATCACTTTGCGGCGCGGACGAAGTTCTCGAGCAGCCGCAGCCCGTGAGGTCCGGACTTCTCCGGATGAGACTGGAGGCCGTACACAGGCGGGCGCTCGACCACGCTGACGAACTCGGTGCCGTACTCGGCGGTGCCGAGCACGTCCTCGGCGCGCGTGGGGCGCGGCGCGAACGAATTGGCGTGGTAGAAGGCGCACGGATCCGGCAGCCCTTCGTTGAGGACGCTCCCGCGCCTCCAGGACACCGAGTTCCAGCCGATTTGCGGAATCTTGGGCGCGTCGAGCTGCTCCACCGGGCCCTCGAGCAGCCCGATCCCCTCGGCGCCGCCCAGCTCGGTGGTCGACTCGAACAGCAGCTGCATCCCCATGCAGAGGCCAATCACCGGCACGCCGGTCGCCACGCGCTCGCGCAGAAGCTCGTCCAGGCCCAATGCGCGCACGTGCCCCATCGCCTTCGGCATCGCGCCCACACCGGGCAGCACGATGGCGTCGGCCTCACGCACACGGGCGTGATCCGACGTCAGCTCCGGCTGAGCGCCGACGTGCTCGAGCGCCTTGTACACCGAGCGCAGGTTGCCCATGCCGTAGTCGAGGATCGCGACCGGCCGCAAGCGGCCGGCTCGGCCGGGTGCTCGCGGATTCGCTTTCTCCGTCACAGCAGCCCCTTCGTGGAGGGCACCCCCTGGACGCGCGGGTCATCGGCGACCGCCTGGCGCAGCGCCCTGGCGAACGCCTTGAACGAGACCTCGACCATGTGGTGGCCGTTGGTGCCCGCCTCCACCCTCACGTGCAGGGTCAGCTTGGCGGCGTTGGCCACCGCGCGGAAGAACTCCTCGGCCAGATCCGTGTCGAAGTCGCCCACGCGCTCGGCGGGGAAGTCGCCGCTGAACGCGCTATGGGGCCGGCCGGAGATGTCGATCGCGCACGCCGCGCGCGCCTCGTCCATCGGGACCACGGCCTGGCCGAAGCGGGCGATGCCGGAACGGTCGCCGAGCGCCTCGTCGAGCGCCTGCCCGAGCGCTATCCCGGTGTCCTCGACCGTGTGGTGTGGGCCCGTCTCGAGGTCGCCCTGCGCGTGCACGTCCAGGTCGAGGCCGGCGTGGCGGGCGACGGCATCGAGCAGGTGATCGAAGAAGCCGACGCCGGTCCGCCGCGCACCCGCGCCGGTGCCGTCCAGGCCGAGCGAGAGCGAGATGTCGGTTTCGCCGGTGACGCGGTGGATGTGGGCGGTGCGGCTCACGCTCGGCGCTCCATGGACTCGGCGTGCACGGGAAAGCCCTCGGCGCGGGCCAGGGCGGCGCCTGCGGGAGCGAGGCGGGCCGGCGCCTCGCCGGGCAAGGATACGCGAGCCATGCGGCGCCTGAACGTGGCCGGCGAGAGCGCGCTCTGGAAGCGCGCGGCGCCCCCGGTGGGCAGCACGTGGTTGGACCCGGCGACGTAGTCGCCGAAGGCCGTACCGGCCCCCGCTCCGACGAACAGGCAGCCGGCACGCCGCACGCGATCGGCGAGCGCCTCAGCATCAGCGCCGACCAGCTGGAGGTGCTCGGGGGCGATCTCCTCGGCGAGCGCAAGCGCTTCGCCGAGCGCGTCGACGGCGATCGCCTGCAGCAGGGCGTCCGCCGCGCTCGGGCGCTCGGGCGCCAAGCGCTCGATCTCGGCGATCACCGCCTCCAGGAGGCTGTCGCCGGGGACTATCAGCCAGAGCGGGCTCTCATCGCCGTGCTCCGCCTGGGCGAGCAGGTCGAGCGCGATCAGCGCCGGATCGGCCCCGCTCGAGGCGACCACCACAAGCTCGCTCGGTCCGGCCAGGCCGTCGATCCCGACCTCGCCGAATACCTGCCGCTTCGCCTCGGTCACCCAGGCGTTGCCCGGCCCGACGATCACATCGACGCTGGGCACGGTCTCCGTGCCGTAGGCGAGCGCGGCGATCGCCTGCGCACCGCCCATCCGGTACACCTCGTTGATCTCGGACAGCACGCAGGCGGCGAGGATCACCGGGTGGGCCCGGCCCCGCGGACCTGGAGGGGCGCATACGGCGATCTGCTCGACTCCCGCCACGCGCGCCGTGACCGCGCACATGATCACCGTCGACGGATAGGCAGCGCGGCCACCGGGCACGTAGATGCCCACCCGCCCGACGGGCACCTCGGCAACCTCGACGCGCTGGCCCTCCGGGAGGTCGACCGCAACCGCGGTGTGCAGCTGGGCCTCGGCGACGGCGCGTACGTTCTGGGTAGCCGTCCGCAGGCCCGCGAGCACGGCCGGCTCGAGGACGCCGATCGAGGCCTCGATCTCGCGTGGGTCCACCCGCAGGTCGCCGGGGGCGAGCTCTGCGTTGTCGAAGCGCTCCGTGAAGTCGAGGACCGCGCTGTCGCCGCGGCGCCGGACCTCGGCCACGATGTTCGCCACGTCCTCTTGGCGCCCGCTCGGTGGTCGGGCACGCGGGCTGCGGTCGCGGGTGATCCTCATCGGGCCCGCACCCGCTCGACGATCGCATCGATCTGCTCCGCCTTCAGCTTGTGCGCCACCGGGTTCGCGATCAGTCGAGCCGTGCTGACCTCGATCTCCTCGACCACGCGCAGCCCGTTCTCCGCCAGCGTGGTGCCGGTCGCCGTCAGGTCCACGATGCCGTCCACAAGGCCGGTGAGCGGCGCCAGCTCCACCGATCCCTTCACCTCCACGATCTCGGCCTGCCGGCCCGTCTGCGAAAAGTGGCGGTCCGCGATGCGCGGGTACTTCGTCGCGATCCGGACCCGGCCCAGCCGGCGCAGGGCCGAGCCGATCGGGTCGCCGCCCTCGGCCGCCGCCACCACCATGCGGCAGCGGCCGAAGCCGAGGTCGAGCAGCTCGTAGACGTTGCGGTGGCTCTGCTCGAGCAGGACGTCCTTACCGGTGATGCCGATGTCGGCCGAGCCGTGCTCGACGTAAGTGGGCACGTCGGAGGGCCGCATCGTCACGATGCCGGCGTCCTCGAATAGCAGCCTGCGGTCGTTCGAGCGGACCTCGCCCGTCTCGATCCCGAGCGCGTCGAGCAGGTCGAGGGCGCCGCCGAACAGCGCACCACGGGGGACGGCGATCGTGAGGCCCGAGCTCATCCGAGCGCTTCCTCGGCCGCCTGCGCCATGTGGACGCGCTTGACGTCCAGAGCCATGCCGCAGGCGGGCAGCGCCCGGCCGAAGCGCCCGAGCAGGTCGTCGTAGCGCCCTCCGCCGCCCAGGGCGAAGCCAACGGCCGGGTCGTACACCTCGAAGACGGCGCCCGTGTAGTAGCCGAGCTCGCGCACCAGCCCGAGGTCGAAGATCACCCGGTCGGCCACGCCGCGCTCGGCCAGCAGCTCGTGGAGCGCCCGCAGGCCCTGTACGGCGTCGGCCACGGGGCCGTCGGCGCGCTCGAGCACCTCGCGCCCGCCGCGCAGCTCCGGCAGGCGCACGAGCAGCTCGCGCTCGCGCTCGCTGGTCTCGCCGAGAGCGGACACGTGCGTCTCGAGCCCGACGAGGTCCCGCCGGGACAGGCATTCGAGCAGCGGCATGTGCCGCTCCGCGGGCACGTCCAGTGCCTCGAGCAGCCGGCGATAGAGAGACCCGTCCCCCACTCCCACGCGGTGACGCCGAAGGCCGGCCGCGTCGAGCGCCGCGATCGTCAGCTCCAACACCTCGGCCTCGCCCTCCGGCGCGGAGGGCCCGATCAGTTCGAGACCGCCCTGCAGGAACTCGCGCGGCTCCCCCACGCCGCGCTCCGTCGCCCGCCAGGCGTGCGCGAAATAGCAGAACCGCAGCGGCGGATCGACCTCCGCGTAGCGGGTGGCCACCACGCGCGCGATCGGGATGGTCATGTCCGAGCGCAGCGCGAGCACGGCGCCCTGCTCGTCGAAGGTCCGGTAGCGGGCGCCGGCGGCGCGCTCCTCGCCGCGGCGGAGCACGTCCTCGTACTCCAGCGCGGGCGTGTGCACCTCTCCGTACCCCGCCTGCTCGAACGTGGTCCGCATTCGTCCCGAGATGGCGCGCAGCTCGCGCATCTCGTCAGGCAGCACGTCGCGCGTGCCCGGCGGGATCGGCGTTGTGCGCGAGGGGGCGGGCTGGCCCGCACCGGAGCGTGGCTTTCTCACGATTGCTCCTTCGGCCTACGCCGGCACGCGCTCGGTGGCCACGCGCTCGATGCGCGCGCCCAATCCCCGCAGGCGCTCGTCGATCCGCTCGTAGCCGCGGTCGATCTGGCGGATGTTGCCGATCTCGGAGGTGCCTTCGGCGCAGAGCGCCGCGATGAGCATCGCCATGCCCGCCCGGATGTCCGGGCTCTCCATGCGCTCGCCGTGAAGCCGGCTCGGGCCGCTGACGACCGCGCGGTGCGGGTCGCAGACGATTACCCGAGCGCCCATGGAGACGAGTTTGTCGACGAAGAACAAGCGGTTCTCGAACATCTTCTCGTGGATCAGGACCAGTCCGTCGGCCTGCGTGGCCAGGGCCAGCGCGATGCTCGTGAGGTCGGCGGGGAACGCCGGCCAGGGCCCGTCCTCGATCTTCGAGATGGCCTCGCCCTCGTCCGACTTGACGCGCAGGTGCTGGCCGGCAGGCACGACCACGTCGGAGCCGTCGTACTCGATTTCGCAGCCGAGCCGCGCGAAGGCGAGCCGGGTCATCCGCAGGTCGTCCGCCACGCAGTCGCGGATGCGCAGCTCGCCGCCTGTGCACGCGGCCAGCGCGATGAACGAGCCGATCTCGATGTGATCGGGGCCGATCGCGTAGTCGGCTCCGCCGAGCTCCTCCTGGCCGTGGATGATCAGCAGGTTCGAGCCGATCCCCTCGATACGGGCGCCCATCTGCATCAGCAGCCGGGCCAGGTCCTGAACGTGCGGCTCGGAGGCGGCGTTGTGGATCACTGTGGAGCCGGGCGTGAGCGCCGAGGCCATCAGCGCGTTCTCGGTTGCCATCACCGAGGCCTCGTCCATGAAGAAGTCGCAGGCGTGCAGCCCGTCGGGGGCGCGCAACTCGAAGGAGCGCTCGGCGCGGACGTCGGCGCCCAGGGCGCGGAAGGCGTCCAGGTGCGGATCCAGCCGCCGGCGGCCGATCACGTCGCCGCCCGGCGGCGGCATGTCCGCCTTGCCGAAGCGCGCCAGCAGCGGTCCGGCGAGCAGGAAGGAGGCGCGGATGCGCTCCGAGAGCCCGGCGTCCACCGCGGTGTGGGAGATCTCGTCGCAGCTGACGGCGATCACGTTCTCGTCGCGCCACTCGGCGTGCGCTCCAAGGTGCACCAGCAGCTCGACCATCGCCTCCACGTCGCGGATGTGCGGCACGTTGCGGAGCACGACCTCCTGGGCCGTCAGCAGCGTGGCGGCAAGTGCGGGAAGAGCAGCGTTCTTGTTGCCGGCGGGGACGAGCGTCCCAGACAGGGGCGCCCCGCCTTCGATGATGAACTTCTCCATGCGCGGATCCGTCCGGGTGCCGGGAGCGAACCGGCGGCCAAGGGTATCGAAGGGCATCTGTCCGCAGGTTCGGGAGGCCAGGCGGATACCCTGCACCCGTGCCACCTTCACGGGAAGAAGCCTGGGCCCTGGTAGAGGAATGGGTGCAAAGCGAGTCGCTGCGCAAGCACCTGCTCGGCGTCGAGGTCGCTATGCGCGCCTACGCCCGCAAGTGGGACGAGGACGAGCAGCTCTACGCCGTCGCCGGCCTCCTGCACGACCTCGACTACGAGCGCTACCCCGACCTCGGCACCGGTCACCCGCGCAAGGCGCTCGAGCTGTTCGAGCAGCAGGGATATCCGCAGGAGCTGATCGACGCCGTCGCGGGCCACGCCACCTTTCTGGGCGTTCCGCGCGAAACGCGCATGGCGAGGACCCTCTACGCGGTGGACGAGCTGTCCGGCTTCGTCGCAGCCTGCGCGCTGGTACGGCCGACGGGAATCGAGGGCATGACCCCCAAGTCGGTCAAGAAGAAGCTGAAGCAGCCGAGCTTCGCCGCGGGAGTGAACCGCGACGAGGTCCGGCAGGGTGCAGAGGAGCTGGGCGTCGACTTCGACGAGCACGTGGCCTTCGTCATCGGCGCGATGGAGGAGCGCGCCGACGAGCTCGGCCTAAGCCGGTCCCCAGCGTCCGCCTGACTTCGCCCAGTCGGCCATGTGGTCGACCGAACAGAAGGCGTCGGGGATGCGGTGCTCCCCGCGGTGGCGCACCAGCACGAGATGGACGTCGTCGAGTCGGGCGCCGCAGCGCGCGCAGGAGTCGAGCGCGTCCGCCAGGCCGCGCGGCTCGGCGATCTCCCCCGCGTCCCAGCGAGCGCCCTGGATCTTCCACGGAACCGCGTGCTCGAGGCGGCAGAACGCCGCCTTGCGCGCCCCCGGGACCTCCTGAAGCCGCCAGCCGTCGTTCGGCTCGATCGGGTCGCCGCACCAGGAGCAGCGCTCGGTAGATTGCTCGGCCATGGCGGAAGGAAAAGATCGCTCCGGCGCGGGCCAGCCCGCGCCCTCGCGCACTACGAGCATTATCGTGCTGGAGGGAGACCAGACTGGTCAGGAGCTGCTCGAGCAGGCGCTGCGCGTGCTCGATCCGGCGGTCACCAGGGTCGACGTCGAGCTCGAGCACTACGACTTGTCGCTCGAGAACCGGCGCGCGACCAACAACGAGGTGGTGTCCGCGGCGGCGGAGGCGCTGGCCCGCGCGCGCTTCGGCCTGAAGGCCGCCACGATCACGCCCGAGGGCGCCGACGACGTCGGCAGCCCCAACCGTATCCTGCGCGAGGCGATCGACGGCAAGGTGATCATCCGCACCGGGCGCCGCATCCCCGGCGTCACACCTGTCGCGGGCGTGCACTACCCGATCGCCGTGGTGCGCATGGCCGTCGGCGACGCCTACGGCGCCAAGCAGTGGCGCGAGCAGGAGGACGGCGACGAGATCGCCTTCCGCACCGAGCGCATCTCGCGCAGCGTCTGCCGGGCGGTGGCCGAGTACAGCTTCCGCACCGCGGAGCGCATTCACGGGCGCGTGTACGGCGGTCCCAAGTGGACCGTCAGCCCCGTCTACGAGGGCATGCTCAAGGAGGAGATGGACGCCGCGGCCGAGCGCCACGCCGACGTGCCCTACTCCCCCGTGCTGATCGATGCCACCTACGCCGGTCTGATCTCCGGGGCCGCGGACGCGCCGCTGGTGATCCCCGCCCTGAACCGCGACGGCGATTGCCTGTCCGACATGGTGATGCCCCTGTTCGGCTCGATCGCCGGGGCCGAGTCGGTGCTGCTCGCGCTCGACGAGGACTGCGAGCCGCGCGTGGTGATGGCCGAAGCGCCGCACGGCACGGCGCCCGCCCTGCAGGGCAAGGACATCGCGAACCCGATGGCGATGATCCTGGCGGCGGCCGCGATGCTGCACTACGCCGGTGAGGAGACCGCCTCGCGGGCGATCTACGAGTCGGTGCTCGAGGCCACGGCGACCGGGGTGCGGACGCCGGACCTGGGCGGGCACGCGGGCACGCGGGAGTTCACCGACGAGGTGATCTCGCGCGTGCGCACGAAGATCGACATCTGGGCATCGCTCTAGCGACCCTCGCGCGCGCGGTTCTCCAGGTGGCGGCGGCGCCGGTTGACGAAATCGTGGTTCTGGATCGCCAGGGTGATGACTCCGGCCATGACGATCCCGGCCAGGTTGATGGCCAGCTGCTGCGCTGCGCCCGAGGCGGCGTCCCACTCGCCGTACGCCGAGGCGACGCCGACGTTGGAGGCGGCCGGGATCGTCGTCACCGACACTAGTACACCCACCAGCGCGCCGGACTTGGCGCTCGTCAGCGACAGCACGCCAGCGGAGCCGGCGACCACCGCCACGAAGAAGCTGAGGAAGTCCGGGTTGGAGATGAAGTTCGTGAACTCGTGGGTGCCGTAGTCCTCCGGAAACGCGCCCACGGCCACCAGAGCGAGCGTCGTGAGCAGCGTCACCGCGGTGGCAACGGGAAACCCGACCGCGAGGGCGACGAGCGAGCGGCGCGCGAGGTGTCCCTGGCGCCGGACCAGCGCCACGCAGATCGCCGCGAGCGGACCGAACTCGGGACCCACGACCATCGCTCCGACGATCAGGATCGGTTGGTCGAGGATGATCCCGACGGCGGCGATCTGCATCGCGGCGACCATGAAGACCGTGAAGCTGAACGACAGCTCGGTCTGCTCCGACGTGCGCGCCTCCACTTCCTCCCACACCACCGCGTCGGAGGGCAGCCCGTGCGCGGCGCGTTCTGCCGCCTTGGCCACGTCGGAGATCGAGCTGTCGATCTGCTCGACGGCGATCGATCCAACTGCCGGGATCTGGAGGTCCTTGAGGTCGCCGATGACAACGCTGGCGTCCTCGCGCGCGACGTCGCAGAGGATCAAGTCGCCCTCGGGCTTGTGTGCGACGCCGGGCAACCGGACCACGTTCGTGACCGCGGGGGCGGCACAGAGCAGCTCGAGCGCCTTATCGGCGATTTCCCCCGGCGCGACGATCCGCAGGTGGACCATCAGGCCGCCGCTGCCGCGAAGCGCTCGAGGCCGGCGCGCACCCGGTTGGGCATCTCGCGCTTGCCGAAGTCGTCCGGGTCGACGAACACGTGGCGCAGCTCGCCCTCGGTCAGCAGCGCGCCGTCGGAGAGGCGCTCGATCGTGAAGGCAGTGGTCATCGAGGTGCCGCCCAGGCGCGTGACGGTGGCAGCGATCTCGAGCTCGTCGTCGAAGCGCGCGCTGTCGCGGTAGCGCATGCCCGCCTCGGCCACGACCATGTCCACCCCGTGCTCGGGGATCATCTCCGTGTAGGGGCCGATCGCCTCGCGCCAGAGCTCCGTGACCGTGTGGTCCAGGTAGGCCAAGTACTGCGGGTAGAAAACCACGCCCTGCAGGTCGCACTCGGACCAGCGGACGCGCAGGCGGTGGCGGAAGGGCTCGGCCATCGCCGCGCAGCCTACGTGACGGCCCCTGCAACAGATGTTGCAGCAAATCGCGGCTTCCATCCGAGCGCCGCCGTACCTTCACGAACGCATGTTCCCTCAGCTCAGACAGCGAATCGGGCCCGCACTTGACCTGATCGTCGAGTTTTCAACTCTCGGCGAGTACCGCCTGGACGCCGACGGCGTCCTACGCCACGCGAGTGCCCTCGCCCACGCTCCTGAGCGCGCGCCGCAGCTGGGAGGCGCCGGCG
>JACCSF010000247.1 GCA_013813135.1 Thermoleophilaceae bacterium
GCTCGTGCGCGCGCGCAGCGGCTTGCCGCCCAGGCTGCCCGTTATCCACCTGCGGCCGATGCGCAGCACGCCGTCCGGGGTGCCCGGGCCCGAGAGCCGCAGGCGGGAGTGCTCGCGCCCCGTTCCCACCCGCTCGATCGTGCCGCTGACTCGTACGCCGGGCAGGTATTCGACTGCCTGCAACCTCAGCACCGGCCGGTGCGAGCGCAGGTTGAGCGACCAGCGGCCGCCGCGCAACCCGCCACCGTGCACGTCAAGGCTGCTTCCGCCCAGCACCGAGGACACGAACTCCACGGTCACGTCAAACGTCGTCAGCTCGGCGGCGCTGATCGCCCGGCCGCGCACACCGGGTACGCCGCGCACCGGGCGCAGCTCCTGCAGCGACAACGGTGCGGGCGCGAGCGCGAAGAAGAAGTGCGACCCGCCGCAGCGCCTGGGCACGGTCTGGCCGTGGAAGAACCTGCGCGCTGCTCGCTGAGAGCAGCTGGTGAAGTCGGCGGTCAGCACCGAGTGGCCGGTGTCCGGCACGGTCAACACCTGGGCGTGGCGCCAGTCCGCGGCCGCGCTGCGGGCGGTCTCGTTGGACGTGCGCAGGTCCATCTGCCCGGACAGCATCAGCACCGGCACGTCCGGCAGCGACCCCGCCGGAGGGCCATAGGCCGGCGCCGGAGACGCCTCCGGCCAGCGGCGGCACATGCGGATGAAGTCGTTGCCCTCGGTCGTGGCCGCGTCGAAGGGATAGAGCGCCGCCTCAGGGATCTGGGCGACGGCCTGGGAGATCTGGGCGAACCGAGTGGCGGGCTCGGAGAAGCGCGTCCATGGGAACGGGATCTCCTCGCAGGCGGTTGCCGCGTAGAGACCCGAGCTGAAGTCGCGCGGGGTGCCCGATCCCTCCGAGAGGATGGAGTGACGCTTGAGTCGCAGGATCGGCGCCGAGTCGCCGCGCAGGGCCGACGCCACGGCGCCGGGGAAGGCGGCGCGCGCCAGCTGGTCCAGGTCGCCCGAGACGATCGTGAAGAAGAGCGCCTGCCGGGTGAGCGACGACCGCTGCCTGCGCCCGCTCGGCAGAGTCACGCGGCCACGCAGGCGGCCTCCCTCGAGCCGGGTGACCAGCCGGCCGAGGTCGGCGACCGGGTCGTCGGTGAAGCTGCGACATGTCTGGCGACAGACGGCGCGCAACACCCGCGGTACCGCCCGGAAGACGTCCAGATAGAAGGGGTCCCAGCCGGACACATCGAGCACGGAGTCGAGCAGCACGCGCTCGACGTGCTTGGGATAGCGCGCGGCGTAGGCCTGGGCGAGGAAGGTCCCGTAGGAGACGCCGATCAGGGTCAGCTTGTCCGCGCCCAGCGCCGCGCGCACGGCCTCGATGTCCTCGACTGAGTCGCTCGTGCGGTAGAAGGCCCGCCGCGTGCCCAGCCGCCGGGCGCAGGCCGCCGCCTCGGCGCCGGCGTCGATCAGGTTGGCCTCCTCGAGCTCGGGGCAGCGCAGCAGTCCAGAGCGCCCGCTGCCACGGCCGTCGAAGGCGACGATGTCGTTGCGCGGGGTCAGCTCGCGGAACTCGCCATACGGGTTGTCCGTCTGGTCGTTGTACGCCCCGGTGGCCGGCTGCCCGGGGCCGCCGGCCAGCAGCAAGGTCGTGCCGAGAGCGGGCCCACGCGCCGCGCGCTGGCGCTGCACGTAGAGCGAGACGGCGCCGGCGGAGGCGCCGCTGCGGTCGAGCGGCACCGAGATACGGCCGCACTGGATCTTGCCGCAGGGGCGCAGGCGCAGCTGGGCATCGGCGGGAGCGGGCAGCACGAGCGCGACGGCGGCGACCGCGAAGCCCGCGAGCGTGCGGCCGCGCGTCATGGCCCGACGATAACCTCTCCGGCCCCGATGTTCACCAAGGTTCTCGTCGCAAACCGGGGTGAGATCGCTATCCGCGTCATGCGCACGCTCGACGAGCTGGGCGTGGCCAGCGTGGCGGTCTACTCCGAGCCCGATCGCGACGCGCCCCACGTGCGGCGCGCCGGCGACGCGTACCTGCTCGGCCCCGGCCCCCCCGCCGAGAGCTACCTGAACGTGGACAAGATCCTCGAGGTGGCCCACCAGGCGGGCGCCGAGGCGATCCACCCGGGCTATGGCTTCCTGGCGGAGAACGCCGCCTTCGCCCGCGCCTGCGAGAAGGCCGGGATCGTCTTCATCGGGCCGCCCGCCGGCGCCATCGACGCGATGGGCTCAAAGACCAAGGCGCGCGAGATCATGCGCGACGCGGGCGTCCCGATCGTGCCGGGAACCACCGACCCGGTCGAGTCGGTCGAGGACGCAAAGAAGGTGATCGACGAGTCGATCGGCTACCCGGTCGCCATCAAGGCGGCCGGCGGCGGCGGCGGCAAGGGCTTCCGCGTGGCTCAGGCGGAGGACGAGCTGGAGAAGGCGTTCGAGGGCGCCTCGCGCGAGGGAGACAAGTTCTTCTCCGATCCCACGGTCTACGTCGAGCGCTACCTGCCCGACCCGCGCCACGTCGAGGTCCAGATCCTGGCCGACGGCGAAGGCAACGTGATCCACCTCTTCGAGCGCGACTGCTCGGTCCAGCGCCGCCACCAGAAGCTGATCGAGGAGAGCCCCGCGCCGGCGGTCGACCCCAAGCTGCGCGAGCGCATCGGCAAGATCGGCACGGAAGCCGCGCGCGCGGTCGGCTACCGCTCCGCCGGCACGATCGAGGGGCTGCTCGCCGACGGCGAGTACTTCTTCCTCGAGATGAACACGCGCGTGCAGGTCGAGCACTGCGTGACGGAGATGGTCACCGGCATCGACATCGTGCGCGAGCAGGTCAAGATCGCCGCGGGCGAGCCGCTCGCCTACGCGCAGAAGGACGTGGTGCTGCGCGGCCATGCGATCGAATGCCGCATCAACGCCGAGGACGCCTCGAAGAACTTCGCCCCCGCCCCGGGCCGCATCGACTCCTACCGCGAGCCGGCGGGGCCGTTCACGCGCATCGACTCCGGCGCCGAGGAGGGCTACGAGGTGCTGCCGCTGTACGACCCGATGATCGCCAAGCTGATCGTCTGGGACGTGGACCGCGAGGCGTCCACGAAGCGCATGCTGCGGGCGCTCGGCGAGTTCGAGATCGGTGGACTGAAGACGCTGATCCCGTTCCACCAGGCCCTGCTCGCGACCGAGCAGTGGCGCAACGGCGAGACCTGCCGTGACCTGGTCGAGGACAAGGACTGGCTCAAGCAACTGGCCTTCCCGGCCGCGGAGAAGGGCGGCGAGGAGGCCGAGGAAACCGAGGAGACCGTCGAGCGAAAGTACGCCGTCGAGGTTTCCGGCCGCAGGTTCGACGTGAAGGTGATCGGCGCCCCCCAGGCGGCAAACGGCGCCGCTCCGGCCGGCGGCGTCAAGAAGGCCCCGCGCCGCGAGCGCAAGACAGGCGGCGGCGGTGGCGGCGTCCCCGGCCAGCTCGTCTCTCCGATCCAGGGGACCGTGCTCAAGGTCGCCGTCAAGAAGGGCGGCCAGGTCGAGGAGGGGGCGCTGATCTGCGTGATCGAGGCGATGAAGATGGAGAACGAGATCACGGCTCCGTCATCCGGCACGGTGGAGGAGTTGGGCGTGTCCGAGGGCGGCTCGATCGCCACCGGCGACACGATCGCGGTAATCAAGTGATGGCAGCCGGGGCTCGCGCCCCCGGACCCCCGTGAAGATTGGCCTGCCGCGGCGCCGCCGGCGGCTCGGGGCTTGAGCTGCTCGGCGGTCATCGTCGGCGCGGGGATCTTCGGGGCAGCGCTCGCCGACCGGTTGGTCTCTGCCGGCTGGGAGGTCACGCTCGTCGATCGCTTCGAGCCGGGCGACCCGCGCTCGGAGTCCGGGGGCGAAACGCGGCTGCTGCGCTTCAGCCACGGCGCCGACGGCTTCTATTCGGCGTCGGCCTGGCGCGCCCGCGAGCAGTGGCGCGAGCTGGGGGTGCTCGTAGAGGCCGGCGTGGTCTGGTTCGCGCGCCGCGAGGGAGTGTGGGAGAGCGACAGCGAGCGGGTGCTGCGCGATCAGGGCATTCCGGTGGAACGGCTCGACCCGGCCGCGGCGGGGCGGCTATTTCCCAGCCTCGCAACCGACGACCTCGCCTTCGCCCTGCTCGAGCCGGCGGCCGGAGTGCTGCGGGCGGCGGACGGCGTGCGCGCGCTGGTGGCCCGCGCGCGGGAGGGCGGGCTGAGGCTGGAGCGCGGTGAGGCGCAGCCGGATGGGGAGCATGCCGTGGTGGACGGCCGGCGGCTCGAGGCCGACCACATCGTGTGGGCCTGCGGCGCCTGGCTGGCCGGGCTGTTCGGTGAGCACGCGCGGTTGCGCGTCACGCGCCAGGACGTTGTCCTGTTCGAGGCCGGGCCGGAGTGGGCCTCGCCGCCGACCCCGGGCTGGATCGACTTCGACGCGAGCGTCTACGGCCACGGGTCGATCGAGCCGTACGGCATGAAGGTCGCCTCCGACCGCGAGGGCGAGGAGGTGCAGCCCGGCCAGCGCCCGCCTTACGCGCCGGACGCCAGCGTGACGACCGCCGGCGACTATCTCGCCGCCCGCTTCCCCGCACTGGCGAGCGCGCGGGTGCGCTCCGCGCCCTCCTGCCACTACTCGCTGACCGCCGACGGCAACTTCCTGTTCGCCCGCCACCCCGAGCACGAGCGCGTCTGGCTGCTGGGCGGTGGCGCGGGCCACGGCTTCAAGCACGGGCCGGCGATGGCCGCGCACGCAGCCAGCGCCCTGGCGGGCGAGACGGAGCCCGAGCCGCGCTTCGCGCTCGGCGAGCGGACGCCCTCGCGAGCGCTGCGCACGGC
>JACCSF010000252.1 GCA_013813135.1 Thermoleophilaceae bacterium
GCCCAGGCGCGCGCCGTGGTCAGGCTGGTGGGCGAGCTGGGAGAGGGCGTCGAGGTGGCGCTCACGCCGGGCCTCGCCGCCCAGGATCCCGAGCGGGCGCTCGACCTGGCGCTCGAGCTGCCGGAGCGCGTGGCGCGGGCGGACGGCCGCCGCCTGCTGCTCTTCTTCGACGAGTTCCAGGAGGTGGCGTCGGCGCGCCGCCCGTACGGCGAGCCCGACGCCGTGACCAACCGCATGAGGGCGGTCTTTCAGCGCACGACGTCCGTGAGCTACCTGTTCGCGGGCAGCATCGAACACACGATGCGCGACCTGTTCGCGCCCTCGCGGCGCGCCTTCAGCGGCTTCGGCAGCTTCTACGCGCTGCGCCCGATCGCCGCGGAGGAGTGGCACAGCGGCCTGCGCGAGCGCTTCGCGGCGGACGGTTGCACGGTCGCCGAGCCCGCGCTCGCTCAGATCGTCGAGCTGGGCGGCGGACACCCGCGCGCCACGATGCGCATCGCCCAGCAGCTGCACCTCGTCTCGCTGGAGCTGGACACGCGCGAGATCGACCTCGACCTCGTGCAGGTCGGCTTCGAGCGGGCGCTGGAGGGCGACCGGCCGACCATGGAGCAGGTGGTCGAGCGCATCCGGCTGCTGCACAAGCACGGCCTGCTCGTGGCGCGCACCCTCGCCGCCGACCAGCCCCTGCCACGGCGCCTGCACCCCGGCGTTCGCGACCGCGTGCTCAAGCTGCTGCGCGACGCGGGCATCGTGGAGCACGAGTCCCGCGGTCGCTGGCGGGTGATCGACCCGCTGCTGCGCCGCTACCTCGTCTCACTCGACCCCTTCGCGTAGCGCGGCGCGGCGGATCTTGCCGCTCGGCGTCTTCGGCAGCGCCTCCGCGAACTCGACGATGCGCGGGTACTTGTAAGGGGCGGTCTCCAGCTTGACGTGGTCCTGGAGATCCCTCGCCAGCGCGTCGCTGGGCTGGAATGGGGGCTGGAGCACGATCACGGCCCGCACCACCTGGCCGCGCACCTCGTCGGGCGCGGCCACGGCGGCCGCCTCCGCGACGGCCGGGTGTGCCACCAGCGCCGACTCCACCTCGAACGGCCCGATGCGGTAGCCGGCGGAGATGATCACGTCGTCGGTGCGGCCCTCGAACCAGAGGTAGCCGTCGGCGTCCTCGCTGACCCGGTCGCCGGTGCGCCACGGACGGTCGCGGTCGCCGTCGATGAAGAAGGTGGGCACCCGGGCCGGGTCGATCACGAGCTCGCCCTGGTCGACCCATGCCTTGAAGCCGGGGAGGGGGCGGCCCATCGAGCCGGGCTTGACCGGCGGCCCGATCGGCATGCCGGTCAGGTGGCCCGTCTCGGTCTGGCCGTAGCCGTCGTGGACCGACACGCCGACCGCCTCCTGCCAGGTCACCACCACCTCCGGATTGAGCGGCTCGCCGGCGGCCACCGCCTGGCGCAGGGCGGGCAGGGGGCGCAGCTTGCCGCGCTTGGCGATCGCGCGGTACTCGGTCGGGGACATGCAGAGCACGTTCACACCCTCGCGCTCGAGCAGCTCGAGCCGCTCATCGGCGTCGAAGCGAGCGTCGTGAAGGAGCGCAGCGGCGCCGCGCAGCCAGGCCGCGACAAACGCATTGCGCGCCGACAGCGACCAGCCGCTGGCGGCTGTGCACCAGCACAGGTCCCCTGGGCGCGCTCCGTACCAGTGCTCGGCCTGCACGCGCTGGCCGTCCAGGTAGCGAGCGCCGTGGCGGATCGGCTTGGGCTCGCCGGCGGTGCCGGAGGTGAACACGATCAGCGCAGGGTCCTCCGGATCCATCTCGGCGGCGGCCACCGGATCGGCGTCGAAGAGCCGCTCATCCGGTACGACCAGCACCGGGCCGTCGAAGCCCGCGTCCGCGACGAGCTGGACGTTGCGCTCGTCCGCGACGATCCCGCGCGCCTCCACCGTGTCCATCCGGGCGCGCAGGTCGGCGGGCCGCAGCTGCTCGGTGCAGGGCTGGGCCACGGCGCCCAGCCGCCAGCACGCGACCATCGCGTAGACCCACTCGGGCCGGTTGCCGATCAGCGTCATGACCGCGTCGCCGCGCCTGACGCCCCGCTGCGCGAGCGCCCCGGCCAGGCGGGCCGAGCGGTCGGCCACCTCGCCGAAGGCAATCGCGCGCCGCTCGCCGTCGTGGGCGACGGCCACGAGTGCGAGCTGCCCCGGGTCCGCCGTGTCGACGACGTCGCGCGCGAAGTTCACTGAGCGGGGGCCGGCCAGCGCTCGCCGCGGCTGAGCTGCTGCAGGCCCAGCCAGGCGAAGTCCATCGTCATCTCCACGATGCGCTTGCGGGGAAGCTCCTGGTGCTCCGCCCACCAGTTCGCGAGTGACTGGACCGCCCCCACGAGCAGCTGGGCGAGCACCTGGATGCCCTGCTCGCGCGTCTCCCCTCCGGTGACCGGCCTGCGCGAGCCCGGGTCCTCCGCGATCAGCCCGGCGACGACCGTCGTGACCTGAGCCATGACGCGGTCGAGCACCACCATGGCCTCGGGATCCGTGGCCTCGCGGAAGAGCATGCGCCAGGCGACGCGGTGCTCCTCGACGAACCCGTAGAAGGCGTCGAACCCGGTGGCGAGCCGCGCCGCTGCGGTGGTGCCGGCCTCGGAGATGGCTTCGGCGAGCGCCCCGAAGAGCTCGCCGGCATGCTGCTCGAGCAGCTCGGCGTAGAGCTCCTGCTTGGAGGCGAAATGCTCGTAGATGAGCGCCTTGGAGACTCCACCCTCGCGCGCGATGTCGTCGATCGACGAAGCGTGGTAGCCGCGCTCGGCGAATACCTCCAAGGCGGAGTCGAGGATGGCGGCCCGGCGCTCTTCGCCCGTGAGTCGCTTGCGTGGGGTGGTGCTCATCTATGTGGGTGGTGCTCCGTGCTGCCCGGACACTCGGGTGGGCCGGGTGCAGTCATGTGTGAGACTCCTCACACATGACTGACTGACTGTTCAGTTAGTTTGCTGATCGGGTACTACGAAGTCAACCGGCAACTGTCGACGCGCAGAACCGGCAACTGTCGACGCGCAGGAGAGTTAAACATGAACACGATGTCATTCGTGGCTCAGGCAACCGGTGACGAGCCCGCCGGCGGAGCCGCGATCGGCGAGGCACTGGGCGCGACGGCGGCCGCCGGGGTGGCCACCGCGCTGATCGCCGTCCTGATCGCGGGGCACCGCAGCGGCCGCATCGACTGGCTCTCGCGCGCGGGCCGCGTCACCGAGCGCCTCACCGGCCTGCCGGGCTGGGCCTCGCTGCCGTTGACGCTTCTGAACGCCTCGCTGCTGACGGCGGTGCTCGGCATGTACTGGGACATTTCCCTGCACATCGACAACGGCCGCGACGCCGGCCCGCTCGCCAACCCCGCCCATTACCTGATCCTCGTGGGCCTCTACGGCGTGCTGCTGTCCGGCGTGCTGACGGCCGCGCTGGCGAGGGACAGGCCCACCCGGACCGCCGTGCGGGTGGGCAGCGGCTGGTGGGCCCCGGTCGGCGGCGTTGTGATCGTCGTCTGCGGCGCCTTCGCCCTCTCGGGCTTCCCGCTGGACGACATGTGGCATCGGCTCTTCGGCCAGGACGTCACGCTCTGGGGGCCGACGCATCTGATGCTGATCGGCGGCGCCTCACTGGCCACGCTCGGGGCGATGGCCCTTCAGTCCGAGGCGATCGGGGCGCTGGGCCGCGACCCTGAGCGCGACCACCCGCGCCACCTCCTGTTGCTGCGGCGCGGCCTGCTCGCGGGCAGCTTCCTCGTCGCCCTCTCGACCTTCCAGGGTGAGTTCGACTTCAGCGTGCCGCAGTTCCGTGCGGTGCTGCACCCGATCCTGATCATGCTGGCCGCCGGCATCGGCCTGGTGACCGCGCGGATCTATCTCGGGCGCGGCGGCGCGCTGCTTGCGGTGCTCGGCTTCGTGCTGATTCGCGGGCTGATCGCCCTGATGGTCGGGGGCGTCTGGGGTCAGACGACCCCCCACTTCCCGCTCTATCTCGTCGAGGCCGTGCTCGTGGAGGCCGTGTTCGCCCGCTTCGGCACGCGCTCACCTGTGACAACCGGGGCGCTCGCCGGTGGCCTGATCGGCACGATCGGTTTGGCCGCCGAGTGGGGCTGGAGTCACGTCTGGATGCCCCTGCCGTGGCCCGAGGCGCTGCTCCCCGAGGCGGTCATCGCCGGCTTCGTCACGGCCGTGGCCGCCGGCGCGGTTGGCGGATTCGTGGGCGGCGCGCTGGCGCGCCCAATGGAGCAGGCCAACGAGATCGGGCTGCCGGAAGGCCCGCGCCCGCGCCTGGGG
>JACCSF010000274.1 GCA_013813135.1 Thermoleophilaceae bacterium
GCGCCTGCTCGCGCGTGTTCACAGGCACGTGAGCGCCCGGATCGTCCTCGCGTTGGTGTTCCTGCTCGCCCTGGCTCCCGCGGCGCAGGCGCGGCCCAACATCCTGGTCCTGATGACCGATGACCAGACGCTCGACTCGATGTCGGTCATGCCGAAGACGCGGGAGCTGATCGGCGAGCGAGGATCGACGTTCACGCGCAGCTTCGCGAGCTACTCGCTCTGTTGTCCGTCGCGGGCGACGCTCTACACGGGGCAGTACGCCCACGACCACGGCGTGCTCAGCAACATGCCGCCTTCAGGCGGCTACACCCGGCTCGACACGTCGAATTGGCTGCCGCTCTGGCTGCAGGCGGCGGGCTACCGGACCATGCACGTGGGCAAGTTCCTGAACGGCTACGGCCGGCTGTCGCCGCCCACCGCGGTGCCGCCCGGCTTCGACGACTGGCACGGCACCGTCGACCCGTCGACCTACAGCTACTACGGCTACACCGTCAACGAGAACGGCAGCCTGCAAACCTACGGTGCGGCGCGCGAGCCGGAGTTCTACTCGACCGACTTCTTCGCCCGGCGGGCTGACGAGTTGATTGCGGCCGCGGCGCCGTCGGATCAGCCCTTCTTCATGTCGGTCGCCTTCCTGGCCCCCCACAGCGGCGGGCCGCGCGAGCCGGACGATCCGCCTGGGCACGCGACGCCCGCAGTCGCGCCCCGGCATTGGAATGCCTTCGGCTCGGCGGCTCTACCGCTGCCGCTCTCCTTCAACGAGCCAGACGTGTCGGACAAGCCGGTCGCGATCCAACGTCGTCCCCCGATCGGCGTCGCCCGCGCCGTCGCGATCCGGGAGGGATATCAGCAGCGCCTCGAGTCGCTCCTGGCGGTCGACGACGCCATTGCCTCAATCGTCTCCACGCTGCGCTCGGTCGGCGAGCTCGACGACACCCTGATCCTGTTCACGAGCGACAACGGCTTCTTCCACGGCGAGCACCGCGTGCCCGCCGGAAAGCTGCTCGTCTACGAGCCCTCGATCCGGCTACCGCTGCTCATGCGCGGTCCGGGCGTCCCCGCGGGCTCGACGGTGCGCCAGCTCGTCACCAACGGGGACCTCGCTCCCACCATCCTCGACGCATCCGGTGCGCGGCCTGGCCGAGCCCAGGACGGTCGCTCGCTGCTCGACCTTGTCCATGACCCCGGCGTCCAGTGGGGCAGGGAGCTGCTCGTCGAGGGAGGCTCCCCCCAGGGGCTGACTTTCACCGCGCTGCGCAACTACCGCTGGAAGTACGTCGAGCACACCACGGGCGAGGTGGAGCTCTACGACCTCGAGCGCGACCCCGACGAGCTCACGAGCCTGCACGCCGATCCGGCGCTGGCCGGGCTGCGCGCCGCTCTGGCCGCACGGCTGCGAGGTCTGCGGAGCTGCTCCGGGCGCGGGTGCCGCGCCAAGCCGAGGCTGCACCTCGTTACCCGGCGCCGACAATGCCGGTTCGTGGCCGCCGCCCGCGGCGCCGATGCCGACCGCATCGAGCGCGTCGATCTCTTCGTCAGGCGCCGGCCGCGTGCTGACGACATCGCGGGCGTCGCGAGCTTCCGGCGCCTGTCGCGCGACGCGCGCGCTCCGTTCCGTCGAGTCGTGCGCCCGGCGGGAGTCCTCCCAGGACGGCGCCTGCTGTTGCGCGCCCGGGTGTCGCTGGACGACGGTCGTGTGGTGACCCTGGATCGGAGTGGGCGCGCCTGCGGCTTCTAGCGCGGCTCGGGGGGCGTGAGGCCCCGGCTGACCTCAGCCACCACGCGGTGCAGGTGCACGCCGGCCAGCAGCCCGGCGGCGGCAAGCGCGCCCACCGCGCCCGCTTCGGGCCCGACCAGCAGAGCGACCGCGGGGAGCCCCGCCGCGAACGGCAGCGCGGCCGTCCAGCGGCCGATCAGCAACCCGGCGAACGAGCCGAGCATCAGTGCGAGCAGGGCCAGAAGAGCCATCAGAGTCCCTCCGGGTGCCGGACGCGGTAGCCGCGTGCGGATTGTGAGGCCTCGCTCCAGCGGGTGCCGGAGCGCTTGCGGGCGCTGGTGTCAAAGCGCAGCCCGGCCACGGTCATGAACGAGTGGCCCGCGTTCGCGTAGGTCGTCACCCATTCGCCGCGGCCGCGCTCGCCCCAGCTCATAAACCCGGTGGAGTCGAGCGGGGTGTCGAGCAGACCGGCGCCGTGCAGCGCGTACGACATCGAGCCGGAGCAGTCGTAACCCGAGTCACGCCAGCGTCCGTGACCGCCTCCGTACCTGTAGGGCTTGGTCGCGATCTCGTTGCCGGCCTCGATGATCGCCGTTACTGCCTCAGGCGCGGAGGCGGGTGCGACGGCGAGACCGTTGTCATCGACGTAGGCCTCCTCGCCGTCCTCGGCGGCGGGCTCGGGCTCGGCCTGCTCGGCGCGGGACCGCACGAGGCGCTGCTCGGAGGGGGTTGCGGTGCCGTCGGGGCGGCGCTGCTCGGCGGTCTCGAAGCTGCGCACGCTGCGGGCCGTGGCCGGTCCGAACTCGCCGTCGGGCGCCGTCTCGTACCCGGCCTGGCCGAGGTAGCGCTGCAGGGCTTCCACATCGCTCCCGCTGGTGCCCTTGCTGAGCGTGCGGCTGGCGTACGGCGCGGCCGCCGCGCCGGCGACCGGGATCAACGCGAGGGCGACCACGGCGACTCCCGCGCGCAGCGTCCTATGCATGCGTAGGTGCTCCTATCTCTTCTCGGCGCCTACGGGGTTAGCTGACGGGCTCGCGCTAGAAGAGCAGCGCTACGCGGCCTGAACCGCGATTCGCCCCGAAAACTCTGGGTCCCCCGCTCCCGGCCGCATGGCGGCGCGGGACTCGGCTATGGCTCCTTACGAGCCGCGCACCTTAGCAAGAGGTCAGGCGAGCTTTCGCGCCCGCGCGAAGACGGCATCCAGCATCGGTTCGGTGAGCCTGCCGGTGAACGTGTTCTGCTGGCTGGGGTGGTAGGTGCCGAGCAGAACCGGCCCGCCCTCGATTCGGTGCTCGGCCCCGTGCCCGAAGCGCGGCCGCGGCCGCAGCCCGTGCAACCGGCAGGCGGCGTCCCACGCGAACCCGCCGAGGCACACGATCACCTCAGGCCGAATCAGCTCGAGCTCCTCGGCCGCGTAGGGCAGGCAGTTGTCGCGCTCGGCCGGCAGCGGCTTGTTGGCGGGCGGGGCGCAGCGGACGGCGGCGGCGATGAACGCTCCGTCCAGGCGCAGGCCGTCGTCCGCCCGCACCGAGGTGGGCTGGTTCGCGAAGCCGGTCCTGTGGAGCGAGCCGAACAGCCAGTCGCCAGAGCGGTCACCCGTGAAGACCCGGCCGGTGCGGTTGCCGCCGTGCGCGGCGGGGGCGAGGCCGAGCACGTACACGCGCGCTCCGGGGTCGCCGAAGCCCGGCACGGGCCGGCCCCAGTAGTCCTCGTCACGGAAGGACGCGCGCTTCTCACGCGCCACTCGCTCGCGCCACTCCACGAGGCGCGGGCAGCGTCGGCAGCGCGTGACGCGCCGCTGGAGCTCCTGAAGCCGAACGGCATGAGCCGACGTGCCAGACATCAGCGGGGGTCCGGGGGCGTGAGCCCCCGGGTGCCATCCATCAGTCCTTCAAGCGCCTGCCGGTGCTGAACAGCCACTCCGACCACGCGTAGACGGGAACGGCGAGCGCCGCGATCACGCCCAGGGAGAGCCAGATCGAGACGTCGCTCTCGCCGAGGAAGCCGTATCGCACGGCGTTGACGAGGTAGAAGACCGGGTTGAAGTGCGACAGCTCCTCCCAGGGGGAGGGCAGCACGTCGACTGAGTAGAAGACGCCGCCGACGAACGTCAGCGGCAGGATCACGATGTTCTGGATGAAGCTGGTGTGGTCCCACGTCTCCGCGTAGATGCCGACCACCAGGCCCAGCGAGGCGAACAGCACCAGCCCAAGCCCCATCGCGGCGGCCAGCGCGAAGGGATGCTCGACCGGCACGCCCACGACGACGAAGGCGAGCACCAGCAGCGACACACCGATCGCGAGCGCCCGCACCACGCCGCCGACCGTGTAGCCGAGCGTCATCTGCCATGACCTCATCGGCGCCGAGAGCACGTCGTTGACGTAGCGGTCGAAGCGCGCCTGGAAGATCGTGGACGCGTTGTTGGCGAACGCCGCCTGGGCCATGGCCATCGTGATCAGTCCCGGCACGATGAAGACCTCGTAGTCCACGTCGCCCACCTGCTTGATGCGGCCGCCGAGCGAGAGCCCGAAGACGAGGATGAACAGCATCGACGAGACGACCGGCGCGAGCACCGTCTGCGTCCACAGCTTCGAGACGCGCAGCGTCTCGCGCTTGCAGAGCCAGACGAGCGGGGTCACAGCGCCATGGCCTTGACGTAGGCGTCCTGAAGGCGGCCGACCCCGAAGTGCTCGCGCAGGCCCTCCGAGTTGTCGCGCGCGATCAGGTGCCCGTCACGGATCAGCGCGATCTCGTCGCACAGCTGCTCCGCCTCCTCGAGGTAGTGCGTGGTGAGCAGGATGGTCGTGCCCTCGGCGTGCAGCTGCCGGATGTAGCGCCACAGCTCCTGGCGCAGCTCGAAGTCCACGCCGGCGGTGGGCTCGTCGAGGATCACGAGCCGCGGGCGGTGCATCAGAGCGCGCGCCAGCAGCAGGCGGCGCCGCTGGCCGCCGGAGAGCCTGGGCGCGCGCGTGTCGCGCTTGTGGGTGAGGCCGAAGGCGTCGATCAGCTCGTGGGCGCGGTTCTCCGGTTCTCGCATCCCCCAGTAGCCGCCGTGGTACAGCAGCGTCTCGCGTACGGTCAGGAAGCGGTCGAGGTTGATGTCCTGCTCGGCCAGGCCGATCCAGGAACGGGCCTGGAGCGAGTCGTGCGGCTCCCCGAACACGCTGATCTCGCCCTCGGTGATGCGCAGCAGGTTGCAGACGGCGCTGATCAGCGTCGTCTTGCCCGCTCCGTTGGGACCGAGCAGGCCGAAGAAGGCGCCAGCCGGGATCTCGAGGTCGAACTCTTCGAGGGCGAGCGTCCCGTCGGCATAGCGCTTGGTCAAGCCGCGCAGCGCCAGCGCGGGATGGTCGCGATACACCCGATCGAGACTATCGACCCGGCTCCGTGCGCCACGTCACGGACGGCGGGCGCTCCGGCCACGAGCATCGCTCGTTCACGACAAAGGAGGACTTGTGATGGCCACGAGAACCCAGGCGCCCTTCGATGCGCTCCGGGCATCCATCCGAGGCGACGTATTGGAGCCTGCGGATCCCGGCTACGCCGCCGTGCGCGGCACGTTCAACACGATGCACGACGGCCGGCCGGCCTTGATCGTCAGCTGTTGCGGCACGGCCGACGTGGTCGACGCCGTCAACTTCGCCCGCGACCATGGCCTGCCGGTGGCGGTGCGCGGCGGCGGCCACTCGATCGCGGGCCTGTCGGCGACCGAGGGCGGCATGCTGATCGACCTGGCGCCCATGCGCGGCGTGCACGTCGACCCAGACCGCCGGCTCGCTCACGTCCAGGGCGGCGCGCTCTGGGCCGACGTCGACCGTGAGACGCAGCGGTTCGGCCTCGTCGCCCCCGGAGGCGTCGTCTCCGACACGGGCGTCGCCGGACTCACCCTGGGTGGCGGGTACGGCTGGGTCCGGCGCAAGTACGGGCTCTCGTGCGACAGCGTCTTTGAGGCGGAGGTGGTGTGCGCCGACGGCGAGGTGCGCACGGCGTCCGAGATCTCGAACCCGGATCTCTACTGGGCGATCCGCGGCGGCGGCGGCAATTTCGGCATCGTCACGTCGTTCACGTTCGAGCTGCATCCGCTCGGGCCTGACGTGGCCTTCGTGGCGACCATGTATCCCGTCGAGGAGGTCGGAGAGGTCTTGCGCGGCTGGCGCGAGTACGTCGAGCAGGCGCCGAACGAGGTGACCTCGGTCTGCGTGACGATCACCTTCCCTGCCAACCCGGAGATGCCCGAGGTGGTCCACGACCGGCCAGTCGCCATCATCGGCGGCGTCTACGCCGGCGACGTCGACGAGGGCATGAAGATCATGCAGCCGCTGCGAGAGCTGGGCACGGTGCTGTTCGACATGTCCGGGCCCACCCCGTTCACCGGCGTGCAGACGGGGTTCGACCCGCTCTTCCCGCGCAGCACGCTACGGGCCTACTGGAAGTCCCAGTACCTCGACGAGCTGCCCGACGCGGCGATCGACACGATCGCGGCCAAGGCCCAGGACCGGCCGGCGCCGCTCACGCTGGTCAACACGTTCCACATGGGCGGCGCGATCGCCAACGTGGGCGAGGAGGAAACCGCATTCGCGGAGCGGACGGCACCGTACATGGTCTCGATCGACGGAATGTGGTCCGAGGCCGGCGACGACGACGCCAACATCGCGTGGGTGCGCTCCGGCTGGAACGACATCGGGAGGTTCGGCACCGGCGCGGTCTACCTCAACTTCACCGGCCTGGCGGACGAGACGCCGGAGGCCGGTGTGGCGACGGCGTTCGGGCGCAACCTGCGCCGGCTCGCGGAGGTGAAGGCGACCTACGACCCGGACAACTTCTTCCGGATCAACAACAACATCGCACCGGCTCACTAGGCCCGAAGCGGGCGGCTCGGCCGCCCGCCCAGGGTTCGCTTAGAGCAGGCTGCGACCGTACTGCCGTTCGTAGTACTCGCGGTACTCGCCCGAGCGGATCGGCTCCCACCAGGGCTCGTTGTCCCGGTACCAGTCGACCGTTCGGGCGACGCCGTCGTCGAAGCCCACCTGCGCCTCCCAGCCGAGCTCCGCGCGGATCTTGTCGCTGGCCAGCGAGTAGCGGCGGTCGTGCCCGGGCCTGTCCTCGACGTACTCGATCAGCGACTCGTCACCGCCGGTCAGCTCGATGATGCGCTGGACCACCTCGATGTTCTCGCACTCGTCCGGCCCGCCGACGTTGTAGGCCTCGCCCGGCCGTCCCCTCTCCAACACCACGTTGATGCCGCGGCAGAAGTCCTCGACGTAGAGCCAGTTGCGCACCTGGCGCCCGTCGCCGTAGACCGGCAGCGTGTCGCCGTGCAGCGCGTTGAGCACGCAGAGCGGGATCAGCTTCTCGGGGTACTGGCGCGGCCCGTAGTTGTTGGAGCCGCGGCAGATCACGGCCTCCACGCCGTGGGTGTGCGCGTAGGCCGACACGAGCAGGTCGCCGCCCGCCTTGGTGGCTGAGTAGGGCGACGAGGGGTCGAGCGGCGAGGTCTCGGTGAACGAGCCCTCCTCGATCGACCCGTAGACCTCGTCCGTCGACACCTGCAGGTAGCGCCCGACCCCGCGCTGGCGCACCGCGTCCAGCAGCACGCTCGTGCCGATCACGTGGGTGCGCGCAAACGCGTTCTGATCGGCGATCGAGCGGTCCACGTGCGACTCGGCGGCGAAGTTCACGATCGCGTCGACGCCCTCAGTCAGCTGCAGCACGAGCTCGCGGTCCTCGATCGCGCCCACGACGAGCTCGACGCCGTCCGGGAGGTTCTCGCGCCGGCCGGCGTAGGTGAGCTTGTCGAGCACCACCACCTCGTGCTCGTCCTTGACCAGCCGGACGTAGGTGGAGCCGATGAAACCGGCGGCGCCGGTGACGAGCAGCCTCATACGCGCACCCCAAGGTAGGCATCGAGTCCCTCCTGCCAGGTCGGCAGCCGGTCGCCGCGCTCGCTGCCGAGCACCGAGTAGGCCGGCCGGGGAGCGGGGCGGGGGAACTCCTCGGTCGTGCAGGGCTCGACGCGCGTTTCCGAGCCGGCCCGGGCGAAGATCTCGCGGGCGAACTCGAACCACGAGCACGACCCGGAGGCGGCCACGTGGTGGACACCGAAGTCCCCGGTCCCCGCGAGCCGGACGAGCGCCTCGGCCAGATGGCCGGTGAACGTGGGGCAGCCGACCTGATCGTCGACCACCCGCACCTCGGGGCCGAGGCCGAGCATGGTCTCGACGAAGTTCTTCCCGCCGGGGCCGAACAGCCAGGAGGAGCGCGCGATGTAGTGGCGCGGGCTTGCATCGGCGGTGGCGCGCTCTCCGGCGAGCTTCGTGCGGCCGTAGGCGGACAGCGGGTTGACCGGATCGGACTCGAGGTAAGGCTCGCGCTTGGAGCCGTCGAAGACGTAGTCGCTCGACACGTACAGCACGGTGCCGGAGGCCTCGGCAACGTTGCGCGCGCCGTCGCAGTTGATCCGCAGGGCCTCTTCCTCGTGCCCCTCGGCGCCGTCCACGTCCGTCCAGGCGGCGCAGTTGATCACCACGTCTTCGGGCCCGATCGCCTCGCGGACGGCCATGCGATCGGTCACGTCGAGCTGCGCGCGCGAGTAGGCGACGGCGTTCGCCGCGCGCACGACGTCCTGGCCGAGCATGCCGCCCGCTCCGACGACCACGAGCCTCACAGGACCTGAACGTCCGCGTTGTCGCCCACGACGAAGCGGTACGCCTTGGGTAGCGTTGGGCCGCGCCCGATGCGCACGTTCTTGCCGATCAGGCTCGCCTCGATGCGGTACTCGAGGTCTGAGATCGAGGAGCCGGACATGACGATCGAGTGCTCCAGCTCGGCGTGGGTGATCGTCACGTCCTCGCCGATCGCCGTATAGGGCCCGATGTAGGCGTCCGTGATGCGGGTGCC
Source organism: Thermoleophilaceae bacterium (assembly GCA_013813135.1). Lineage (GTDB taxonomy): Bacteria > Actinomycetota > Thermoleophilia > Solirubrobacterales > Thermoleophilaceae > JACVRW01. The sequence goes on from JACCSF010000274.1 coordinate 8,615, forward strand.
GTGCCCCACGATCGCCGGTCCGCGGACGGTGGCGCGCTCCAGCCGGGCTCCCTCGGCGATCACCACGCGGCCCTCGACGCGGGAGTCCACCAGCTCGCCCTCGATGCTCTCCTTCACGTCGTCGAGGATCAGCTGGTTGGCCTCGAGCATGTCCTGCACCTGGCCGGTGTCCTTCCACCACCCGTGCACGATGTGGGGGTCCACGCGCAGACCACGGTCCACAAGCGCCTGGATCGCGTCCGTGATCTCCAGCTCGCCCCGCCAGGACGGCTCGATCGAGCGGGCCGCGTCGAAGATGGACGACGTGAACATGTAGACCCCGACCAGGGCCAGGTCCGTCTGGGGCTCCTTCGGCTTCTCCACCAGCCGCGCGACGCGCCCGTCGTTCAGCTCCGCCACGCCGTAGTGCTCTGGGTCCGGCACCGGCGTCAGCAGGATCAGCGCGTCGGGCTGGTCGGTGCGGAACGTGTCGACCAGGTTGACGATGCCGTCACGCAGGAGGTTGTCGCCGAGGTACATGACGAACGGCGACTGCCCCAGGAACGGCTCCGCGGTCAGCAGCGCGTGGGCCAGCCCGAGCGGCTCGTCCTGCTCGATGTACTCGATCGTGATGCCGAAGGCGGAGCCGTCGCCGGCCGCGGCCTGGATCTCCGCGCCGGTCTCCGGCGCGATGATGATCCCGACCTCGTCGATCCCCGCGGCCGCCATGGCCTCGATCCCGTAGAAGAGAACGGGCTTGTTCGCCACCGGCACCAGCTGCTTGGCACTCGTGTGGGTCAGTGGGCGCAGGCGGGTGCCCTTCCCGCCGGACAGGATCAGGCCCCGCACGGTTAGTACGTGCCGCCCAGCTTGCCGTGGTCCCAGCTCACAGTGCGCGAGGGGATGAAGCGCATTCCCACGCGCTTCTGGGCCTGCTGGGCGACCATCTCGCGGATTTCGGGTGTGAGCTCGCCGGCATAGCGCTCGAACAGCCTAAGTCCATAGGCCTCGACCCGCTCCGGTTCCCGCTCGACCTCGACCTCGCACTCGAACGTGACGCCGCGCAGCTCCTGGTACTGGACGCCGTCCTCGATGCCGACGGTGGCGCGCGGGTCGCGCTCCAGGTTCTTCGCCTTCTGCGACTTTGCGTAAGTCCAGGACACCAACTCCGTGCCGTTCTCGGGCGCGTACCAGAGCGGCACCAGATGCGGGCGCCCGCGCGGTCCCAAGGTGGCGCACTGCATGACCATCTGCTCGGCGAGGAAGGCGCGCAGCTCCTCGTCGTTCATCGCGATCTGGTCGCGCTGGCTGGGCATGGTCGGCAGCGTACCCGGGCGGGAAGCAGCTAGCGCTTGACGGCGCCCGCCAGGACCTCGGCAGCCTCGAGGACCGCCTGGCGGGCGTCGTCGGGCTCCAGCACGACGGCGTCCCCGGCCTCCTTGAGCAGCTCGCGGGCGAGGTAGCGGTGCCCGGCGTAGGGCAGTTCGACGATCACCGCGTGATCGGCCAGCTCGGCGACCACGCGCTTGTCCTCACGCGCCCAGCGGGCGCGGTCGGGCGCCATCCACACGCGGGCGAGGCGCGCGTCGGCCACCTCGCCGGTGCGCGGCCATCCGTGGATGTCGGGCTCGATGCCGGGACGGGGCTCGAAGCTCTCGTCCAGGACGGTGGCTGAGCGAATCCGGTCCAGCCGGAACGAGCGAGTGTCGTCCTTGTCGGGATCCCACGCGTGGACGTACCAGCCCTCCTGGCCGTTCATCAGCTTGTAGGGCTCGATGCGGCGCTTGGTGAACTCGTCGAGTTCCTCCTTGTAGTGCTCGATCTCGAGCATCCGGTGCGCGGCGATCGCGCCGCTGACCACACGGGCGATCTCGGAGTCGTCGCCCTTGGCCGTGGTGATCTGCAGGCCCTCCTGTGCCGGGTCCTCGCCGAGCGCGTCCACGATCTTCTGCCGGGCGCTCGACAGCGAGCCCTCGGGCAGGTGCTCGCCGATCAGGTCGATCGCGGCCATCAGTGCCTTCGCCTCCAGCGGCAGCAGGCGTGCCGGGCGGGCGAAGTTGTCCCCGTAGGGCTCGGGATCCACTTCGATCTGGTCGCCCTGAACCTCCGCGTAGAGCACGTACGAGCCGCCGCCGAAGTTCACGACATTCAGCACGTCGACGTCCTGGCGCAGCTCCGTCTCGGACACCTGGAGGCGCTCGCACAGCTCGGCGACGTCGAGCTTCTTGCCCTCCCTGGCGGTGTCGATCAGGATGCCGGCGAGCGTGACAAGCCGGGCGAAGCGCTCCGGCCGGATCGGCGAGGTCTCGCGGTCGTCGTCCTCCTCGACATCCTCGAAGACCGGGTCCACGCTCTCGGCTACCTCGGGCGGGTGCGTGTGACGCTCGATGATCAGCTCGAGCCGCTGACGCCACTCCTCGACCAGCTCGGGCGGGCCCTCCACGCGCGCGTGCTCCCCCAGCCCCAGCACCCAGGACACCATCTGGCGGGCGTTGGCGTAGTCCGTCTCGAAGATCACCCCGTCGTCGACCTCGGTCACGTCGCCCGCATGGCCGAAGTGACGCAGCGCCAGCCAGTCGATCCGGTCGGACAGCCAGATGCGGGCGCGCCCGATCGGCTCGCCCAGCTGCCAGTCCGTGCGGATGGCGTAGTCGCGCGCTTCGAAGTCCTCCGGGCGGTTGAAGTCGTGCTCGGCCTTGGAGGAGTAGCCCACCTTGCCGCGGATGCGCGAGACGCGGAAGACGCGCGTGTCGTCGCGCTCGTGCGAGTACCCGATCAGGTAGAACTGCCCGCCCTTGTAGAGCAGGTGGTAGGGGTCCACCTTGCGCGACTCCTGGGCGTCGCGGCCGATCGTGTAGTAGTCGAAGACGATCGTCTTGCGCCTGAAGATCGCGGTCTCGACCTTGGACAGGCGCTGGGACAGATCGCGGCCGCCGGCGCCGGCGGTGACGGCGAGCGCCACCGAGCGCTCCTCTGGAGCGTCCAGCGGCGAGGGCTTGCCCCACGAGAGCTGCTGCAGTGCCAGCCGCAGCGGCTCCGCGTAGGCGAACTCGCCGTCGAGCAGCGACAGCGACATGCGCAGCGCGCCCAGCTCCTCGTCGGTGAACTCGATCGCCGGAAGGTAGAAGTTCTCGGGCGGCAGCGAATAGTTCTCCGCCTCGTAGTAGCCCTCGGCGGGCTTGTCGACCTTGAGGTGGATGCCGAGCGAATCGAGCTCGGCGCGGTCGGCGTAGAAGCGCCGCGCGAACGCCTCGTCGTTCATCTGCGAGTAGCCCTCGACGTCCTGCTTGATCTCGAGCGCGGAAACGGGCCGCCGCTCCGCCATCAGGAAAGAGATAAGCGACAGCTGCCGGATGAGCTTTTCGGTGTCCTTCGCCATGGCGGTCCACGAATATAAGCGGGAAACCCGGGGTTTGCGGCCCCCGCCCCGCAATTTGCGGTCTTGTCAGCCGCGCGGCTTCCCCAACTGCTCGGCAGCCCCGACGCTCTACTACGCCGCTTCGCGCGGCTGCTGATCGGAGCGCGCGCCGAAATAGGCCGCGGTGGCCAGCCCACGGTCGAAGTCCGACCAGAGCGCGCCACCCGCGAGCGCCTTCTCGATGCGGTCGAAGCTGCCGAGGTTGCCGCCGAGGTTGTCGATGAAGTGGACGAGCGTGGCCTCGCGCGTGCAGGGCACGACCGGGCTGCCGTGCTCGAGCTTGCCGTGGTGGCTGAGGACGAGGTGCAGCAGGGCGGCGGCGTCCGCGCGCGGAAAGCCCTCGATCCGCTCGATCATTCGCCTCACCCTGTAGTAGCCGAGCGGGATCTCGCCGAGCAGCTTGCCGAGGTCGGTCAGTTCTATCGCCCCGTTGCGCGAGGCGTAGGTCTCCACCTTGCCGATGTCGTGCAGCAGCGCGCCCGCGACCGCGATGTCGCGGTCGATGCCCGGGAACGTGGCCGCCAGCGCGCTCACGCCCTGCGCGACCGAGAGGCAGTGCTCCAGCAGCCCGTGCCGGTAAGCCTGGTGGTAGTACTTGGCCGCCGGTGCCTCGTGGTACGCGCGGCCGACCCTGGTGGTGGGATCGATCAGGCGGGCCAGCAGCTCGCGCAGGTGCGGACGCTGGACCGTGTTGACCAGCGACTGAAGGTCGGCCGCCAGCTGGTGGTACGGCACGGGCGGGACCTCGGTGAGGTCGGCCAGGTCGTACTCGCCCTCCGCCGCCAAGCGCACGCGCTGAATCGTGATCCCGGCGCCATAGCGCTCGTCGATCGAGAAGCGGCCGAGCACGCGCACGACCGCGCCGCTGTCACAGACCGGGGCCAGCTCGTCCACGCCGTCCCAGACCACGCCCTCGACGGAGCCCGTGACGTCCCCGAGCTCCAGCTTCAGGAAAGGCTGGCCGTTGCGCTTCTGGCGCCGGTTGCGGGCTTTCACGACAAAGATCGCGTCGACCTCTTGGCCGTCGACCAGGTCGCGCACGAAGCACTTCGCGGGGGTCAGAGTCGGCTGCTCCATCTGGCTCGCCACGGTAGAACGGAACCCGGACGGGAACTCTCCCCCGTGCGC
>JACCSF010000276.1 GCA_013813135.1 Thermoleophilaceae bacterium
GCCCAGGCAAGAGCGGTGGAGATGCTGGGGCGGGGCGGCGGCGAGCGCGAGGAGGCAAGTAGACAGGGAGCGACAGTCGGCATTCATAGAGCCGAGGAGTGGACACGTCGAGGCGCAGCGAGGAGAGCGGCAAGGCGGACAGGGACAAGGAGACGGCAAGGGGCGGGGCAGCGGTTAGGTCAGGCACGAATGGAGGCTTGAGTGGTTCTCGTCTTGGCTTGAAGGGGGTCTCCGGGGGGCGGCGGGGCGATGAGGCGGGGGTCGTGTAGACGCCGCCGGCCATCGCGACGCTGAGTGACGTTCCGGCTAAGGCTGGGGCGCCCTTGCGCGGCGAGCGGGCCTGCCCGCCCCTTGCCCGACCTCGCTCGCCCCGACGGCCGCGGCGGCGCCGTCGCCGTTGCTTTGGGGGCCCGGGTTTGGCCCTTTGCGCCTCTCTAGTGGTAGAGGCACTTGTTCCAGACGAGGCGAGATCCAGGCCGGTTGGCGGGCAGCTTGCTCACCGCTGCTCAAGTGGCCGCGCTGCTCGGCGTGCCCCGTAGCTGGGTCTACGAGCAGTCCCGGGCTGGTCGCATCCCGACCGTGACGCTGGGGCGATACCGGCGGTATCGACGAGAGGCGATCGAGGCGTGGCTGGAGGAGCTCGAAACGGGCCCGATCAATGGCACGGCACGCGAACAGGCTCACTGAGGTCGAGCGCTCGGCCGTCGCTCGCAGTTTGCGGCTCGCGCGAACGCGACGGCGCACCCAGCGGCGGAGCAGGCGACACAATGCTCCCGTGACCAAGCGCTCATACGGCAGCGGCTCGCTCTTTGTCAAGCACGACAAGTGGTATGGCCGCTGGTGGGCCGGAAACCAGCGCGTCAAACGAGCGCTGGGGCCCGTGCGCGAGGCTGGAAGCCGGCAGGGGCTGACACGGGCGCAGGCCGAGCGCGAGATGCGCCGACGCATGGAGGCTGAGGCGGTGATCGTCTCCGCCCGTGACCGACTTACCGTCGCCGAGGCCGGGACGCGTTACGTCGATCACCTTGAGCACGTCATGGAGCGCAAGCCGACCACTATCCAGGACTACCGGGGCTATCTCTCACGCCACCTCGAGCCACACTTTGGCGACCGAGCGCTCGACCGGATCGATGCGCACCATGTGATCGGATATCTCCGGACCACGCGGGCCCGAGGCCTCTCGAGCAAGTCGGTCCAGAATCACCTCACGTTTCTGCACGGCGTCTTCGCGTTCGCAGTCCGGCGAGGTTGGGCCGCCGCGAATCCGGTGGCCTCGGTGGACCGCCCGCGCACGGTCGGGTCGCCGAAGCGCCGCATCCGGTTCCTGCAACCCCACGAGTTGGACGCGGTCCTGCGGAGCGTGACGGACGACGCCCTCGGGAGAGTGGAACAACCCCTGTACCTGACCGCCGCGATGACCGGGCTACGACAGGGCGAGCTGCTCGCCCTGCGTTGGCGCGACGTCGACTGGGTGGCGGGTCGGGTGCGCGTAGCCGACAGCTACACACGGGGCCGGCTGGGCTCCCCCAAGTCGGGGGAGGGAAGGTCGGTTCCGATGGCGGACAGCGTTGCTGGCGAACTCGAGCGGCACTACCGCCGCTCACTTTTCGAGAGCGACGACGACCTCGTGTTCTGCCACCCCCAGACCGGCAATGTGTTGGACCCCTCGAAGCTGCGCAAGCGCTTCCGTCAGGTCCTTGCGCGCGCACGAGTACGAGAGATCACCTTCCACGAGCTGCGCCACACGTTCGGAACGCAGCTAGCGGCCGCCGGCACTCCCCTGCGGGCCATCCAGGAGTGGATGGGGCACGCCGACGCGAAGACGACAGAGATCTACCGCCACTACGCGCCCGACCCGACCGGCGGTGCCGCCCTGGTCGAACGCGCCTTCGCCACGGGGCCCAATTTGGGGCCCAAACTGAGCGAAACTGACGGCAACGGGCAGCACCAAAACCGCATAGACAAGCGCAAACTGACCCCAGCTGACCACCCGCCCGAGAACTCATAACCCGAAGGTCGCGGGTTCGAATCCCGCCCCCGCTACTCCCGGAACCCCTGCTAACGCGGGGGTTTCGTCGTTAGGCATCGCCAGTACGGGCGGCTTCTGGTCACAATCCGGTCACGTTTCCACCTGGCGCTGCCAACCGCAACCAAATTGAAAGCGCGTCTTCAATTCGTAGCGCGCTCGGTGAACTAGCGGCGACGCGGTACCGCGACGGCTCCCACCGCTCGGCCCGGCCTTGCATTGACTTGGTCACCCGGCGGTAGGAGGCTATGCGCAAGCGAACGAAGGGGGCGAGGTATGGCTCGCAAGTACGTCGACTGTCGTGAGATGCCCAGCGAGAGCAACTGCACCGTTGCCATCGCGGCAGACTCCGAGGATGAGGTCGTGGAGGCCGCCGTGCAACACGCCGTTGCGGTCCACAGCCACGAGGACTCGTCCGAGTTGCGCGATGACATCCGGCAGGGCGTGAAGGACCTCGAGGGCGCGGTCGTTTAGCCGTCTGGCGGTTAGGCCGCTAGATGACTGATTCCATGCGCTCACGCCACATAGGCGACGAGCGAGCGGCTCGGTCGGCCGAGCTGGTGGTTGAGGGAGATGCAGGCCGCGAGCGCCAAAAGCCGCTGAGCGATCCGGACCCTGAGGTTGTCGACCGTGCGCGCGCCGTGGCGCTCGAGCGTGAGCAGGTCCTTGCAGGTCCAGAAGACCGACTCGATGCGCTGGCGGATCGAGGACAGGTGCAAGCCGTTGTCGGGCTCGTCCTTGCGCGCGGGGCGCAGCACCGCCGCGTGCATGCCCTCGACCGCGAGCGCGAACTCGCGCCCGGCGTAGCCCTTGTCGCAGACGACCGCCTCGCCACCCCTGAGCGCACGCGGCAGGAGCTCGAGCGCGACCTCGCGCTCGGGGCGCTCGGCCGCGGTGAGCGCCGCTCCTCGCGGGGTCCCGTCGGGGGCGCAGGCGAGATGCAGGCGCATGCCCCAGAAGAAGCGCGAATGGCTCCGGCAGTAGCCGTAGCCGGCGAAGTCGGCGAGCGCAGAGCGCTTCGCGGTCTCGCGTGAGCGCCCGCACTCGACGGGCGTCGAGTCGATGAGGACGACATCGTCGTCGAAGCCGGGGCTCTGACTCGCGAAGATGCCGATGAGCCACTCGATCGTGTCCGAGAGCCGGCGCCGGCGCTTGTGGAAGCCGGGCTGCGCCGGCAGCTCTGGGAACAGATGCGAGAGGCGCTTTGCGGCGACGGCGAGAAAGCGGCGGTCGCTCGGGATGCCCATGATCGCCTGGGCGACGCAGAGCGTGACGACCTCCGCGTCGGTGATCCGGCGGCGCGCGTTTCCCGCTCGCTCGGGCAGGAGATCGTCGGCCGTGCAATAAACGGCAGTGCAGAGAGTGTCGAGGTCGGCGTGCAACGTGGCCTCCTGGTCGACGGTGCTGTGAACACCGCCGACTTCGGCCTCTCTGCAAGAAA
>JACCSF010000291.1 GCA_013813135.1 Thermoleophilaceae bacterium
GCTCGTCCGCGGCGCCGGCGGCGATCGCGCGATCCCGGCGGCCGACTTCTTCGTGGGACCGCTCACCACGGCGGTCGAGCCGGGCGAGCTGCTCCTCGGCGTCGAGGTGGAGCCGCCTCCGGCAGGCACCGGTTCGGCGTTCCTCGAGGTCGCCCGCACGCACGGCGCCTTCGCGCTGGCGGCCGTGGCGGCGCTGCTGCACGTTGACCCGAGCGGGAGCATCGACCACATCCGGCTGGCGCTGGCCGGCGTGGGTGGCGCTCCCTACGTCCCGCGCTGGCTCGACGAGGCGGCCCTCGGCGAGATCCCGGGCGAGTCGCTGTTTCGACGGATCGGCGAGCGCGTGGGCGACGAGGTGGAGCCGTTCGACGATATCCACGCCTCCGCGGTCTACCGCAAGCGGGTCGCGGGCGTGCTGACGGTGCGGGCGCTGACGGCGGCCGCCGCCGCCGGCGGGGACGGGCGGGGCGCCGCATGACGCGCAGCGTGCGCGCCGTCGTGAACGGGCAGCCGCTCGAGCTGGAGATCGAGCCGCGCCGTCTGCTCGCCGACGCGCTGCGCGAGGACGCGCACCTGTTCGGCACCCACCTTGGCTGCGAGCACGGCGTCTGCGGCGCATGCACGGTGCTGGTCGACGGCGAACCGGTGCGCTCGTGCCTGATGCTTGCCGTCCAGGCCGACGGCGCCGAGATCACCACCGTCGAGGGCCTGTCGCCCAACGGCGGCGGCCTGCACCCGCTCCAGGAGGCCTTCCGCGACCACCACGCGCTCCAGTGCGGGTTCTGCACCCCCGGCTTCCTGATCGCGGCCCTCCACCTGCTCCGTGAGCGCCCGGACATCGACGACGAGGGCGAGATCCGCGAGGCGCTCGCCGGCAATCTCTGCCGCTGCACCGGCTACTCGAACATCGTCGACGCGGTGCGCGACGCCGCGGGCCGCATGCGGCAGCACTCCGTGGAAGAGAAAGGCTGACCAATGGCGATTCTCCACGCCGGGATTGCGACGTTCCTCCAGGCCCCGCCCCTGGCGCCCGACCGCGACGCCCTCCGGCAGGCGGGCGCCACGGTGGGGGTGCTCGGGCTGCCCTACGACAGCACCACGGTCACGCGTCCGGGCGCCAGCCACGGCCCGCGCGCCATCCGCGACGCCTCCTCGCACTTCTCGTTCGGCGGCGGCTACCACTTGGACTACGACGTCACGATCTCGGATCACCTGACCCTGGCGGACTGCGGCGACGTGGACGGCGCGCCCGGGCGGGCGCAGGAGACGAGCGACCGCACCGAGCTGGCGCTCGACGAGATCTGGGTGGCCGGGTGCTTCCCGGTGCTGCTCGGCGGGGACCACGGGACCACCATCCCCGGCGCCCGCGCCGCGGCCCGCCACATCGACGGTCCGATGGGGTTCGTCATGTTCGACACCCACCTCGATACCGCCCCGGAGATCGACGGGGAGCCGCTATCGCACTGCTGCCCCGCGCACCGGGTGCTCGACCTCCCGAACGTCGAGGGCCGCAACATGGCGATCATCGGCGCGCACGGGGCGGCGAACCCGAAGCTCGAGAAGGACGTGGCCGACGAGCACGGCATCTCGGTGTTCACGGTTCGCGACATCGACCGCATGGGCATCGACGAGGTGGCTCGGCGGGCGCTCGAGGTGGCCGCGGGCGGGACCGCGGGGGTGTACCTGTCGGTCGACATCGACGTGCTCGACGGCGCCTTCGCGTGGGGCACCTGCGGGCCGGAGATCGGCGGCATGACCGGCCGGGAGCTGGTCCGGGGCCTGGAGATCGTGGCCTCGGGGCCGATCGTGGCCATGGACTGCGTGGAGGTGGCGCCCTTCCTCGATGCATCCGGCAACACGGCGCGCGTCGGCGCGCGCGTGGTAATCGACGTGCTGGCCGCCCGCGCCGTGCGGCTGCGCGACGGAGCGGCCGCCGGAGCGGGCTCGGCCGCGGCCGCCTCATGAGCTCGCCCGGCGCCACAAGAGGCAAGCCGCGCCTCGAGCTCGAGCCCGTGCGTCCGCTCGCGTTGAAGGAGCGCGTGATCCGGCAGTTGACGCGGCTGATCGAGGACGGGGCGATCAAGCCGGGCGACCAGCTGCCGAGCGAACGGGAGCTGAGCGAGGAGCTCCGGGTCAGCCGCGGCACCGTCAGAGAGGCGGTGCAGTTCCTGCAGGCGCTCGGACTGCTCGAGATCCGGCACGGCTCGGGCACCTTCGTCCGGCTCGCCAAGGACGCGAGCGGGCTGCGCGAGGAGTGGCGCGAGTGGACGATCCGCCACGCCGCGCGCATCCACGACCTGCTCGAGATCCGCAAGGCGCTCGAGCCCTTCGCGGCCGAGCTGGCGGCTCAGCGCGCCGGCGAGGAGGACATGGCCGCGATGGAGGACGCGCTGGAGCTGATGCAGCCGGCGGTCGACTCGCCCGACGTGACCGCCCTGATCCAGGCCGACCTCGCGTTCCACCATGCCCTCTGCGCCGCCGCCGGCAACGCCGCGCTCTCGGAGTTCGCCGACGCTCTCGGCGAGCAGCTCGTCCAGGAGCGCGGGGCGATCTGGAACATCCCCGGCCGCCCTACGCGGTCCCTGTTCGAGCACCGCGAGATCTGCGAGGCGGTGCGGGCCGGCGACCCGCAGCGCGCCCGCCAGGCCGTGCTCGACCACCTCAACAGCGTCGAGGAGGACCTCGGCGCCTCCATCCTCAGCCCGCGCGAACCCACGAAGAAAGGTTGACGCCATGCCCGAGCCCTACATCGACCCGACCTGCACGGCGCTGCTCGTGATCGACATGCAGAAGGGCTTCTGCGATCCCGAGAGCCAGATGGAGAAGGCCGGGATCGGTACCGAGAACCAGCGGGCGATCCTCCCCGCCGTGCTGCGTCTCGTCGAGCTGGCGCGCGAGCGCGGCCTCCCCGTCCTCTGGTCGCAGCAGATCCATTACCCCGAGGACGTCACGCGCCGTCGCCGCCGCATTCCCTCGCACATCGACAAGCAGCACTGGGCGCCCTGCTTGCGCGGCACCTGGGAGGTCGACTTCGTCGACGAGGTGGCCGGCGCGATCCGCCCGGAGGACCTGATCGTGGAGAAGCACCGCGCGTCGGTCTTCTTCGAGACCACGCTCGACACCAAGCTGCGGATGCTCGGCATCGAGCAGATCATCATCTCCGGCTGCAACACCGATTTCTGCGTCGAGACCACGATCCGCGACGGCTACTACCGGGACATGGACCTGATCGTGGTCCGGGACTGCGTCGCCGGACCGCGGCGGCGGTTCCACGAGGACACGCTCGCGAAGGTCGAGACGTACTTCGGCGCCGTCGTGACGCTCGAGGAGCTGCCGAACGTGATCATGCCGCGCGTGCAGGCGCAGGAGGGCGCGCTGGCCGAGGCGCGGCCGTGAGCGCGGCCCGTACCGGCATCCGGCGAAGTGGTCCGCGCGCACTCGGCCGAGCCGAGCGCTTGCGGCTGAGGCTCGACCCGTCCACGTTCGAGATCGTCCGTCACCGGCTCTGGTACATCAACGACGAGGGGGCTCTCACGATCGCCCGCCTGTCGGGATCGCCGGTGGCCACCGAGGTGTTCGACATGAACACCGGCTTGATGACCGCCGCAGGCGATCTGGTCTACATCGACAACTTCATCTGCGCTCAGGCCACGACGCTGTCGCCGCTGGTGAAGCACCTGCGCGAGGAGTACGCCGACAACCCCGGCTTCGGCCCGGACGACGTGTTCCTCTGCAACGACCCGTACATATCGGTCTGCCACCAGAACTGCGTGGCGGTCGCCGGGCCCATCTTCGACGGGGACGAGCTGGTGGCCTGGACCGGAGCATCGCTGCACGCCATCGACGTGGGCGGCCCGACTGCCGGTCAGGTGCAGGTGGACGCCGCCGACATCCACGGCGAGCAGCCGCTGATCGGGCCGGTGAAGGTGTACGAGGGAGGTCGCTTCCGCAAGGACGTGGAGCACACCTACCTGAACAATTCGCGGCTGCCCGACATCCTCGGACTGGACCTGCGCGCCAAGGTGGCGGCGGTGCAGGTGATCCGGCGGCGGCTGCTCGAGGCGTTCGGGGAGTTCGGCCGGGACACCGTGCTGGCGGCGATGGACGACGTGATCGACTACACCGAGGCGCGCCTGCGCGCGCGGCTCGCCGAGCTGCCGGACGGCACCTGGCGGCACCGCGGCTTCATCGAGTTCGGCGACGACATCTACGAGTGCAGCGTCACGCTCGTCAAGGAGGGCGGCGACCTCCGCTTCGACTTCACCGACTCCGACGGGCAGGCGCCGGCCGTCATCAACTGCGCCTATCCGGGGCTCGTCGGCGGCGTGCTGGCGAGCGTGATGGTCTACCTCTGCTGGGACATGCCGTGGTCGCCGGCGGGGGTGCTGCGGACGATCGAGATCGAGTCGCGGCCGGGCACGGTCGTGCACGCCGAATACCCGGCCGGCGTCTCGAAGTCGACCACCACCGCGATCTGGGAGGTCCGCAACCTCGCCAGCATCGTGATCGCCAAGATGCTCGCCGCGAGCGAGAGCCACCGCGACCGGGCGATGGCCGGCTGGCAGGGGGTGAAGGCGCTCGAGGAGCTGTTCGGCCACGAGCGGGGCGGGGAGCGGTTCGGCGGGCCGCTGCTCGACGGCATGGCCGGCGGCGGCGGCGCGATGCCGCACCGCGACGGCATCGACACGGGCGGCCACACCAGCTCTCTGCGCGCGACGATCGCCAATGTCGAGAGCTACGAGCTGCGCTATCCGATCCTCTACCTGTACCGGCGCCAGACGCCCGACTCGGGCGGCCCCGGGACGTTCCGGGGCGGCGCTGGGATCAGCCTCATGTACACGGTACGCGGCGTCGAGGAGATCTCTACCAAGATCCTCCACACGTTCGGGGTCGAGCAGCCGGAGTCGCCCGGGCTCTGCGGCGGCTACCCGTCCACAACGAACCAGTTCGCGATCGTCCGCGACTCCGACGTGCTGGAGCGGCTGGCCTCGGGGGAGGTTCCCCAGCGGCTCGAGGACCTGGCCGGCGAGCTGGAGATCCACGGCGCCTACGCCATCACTTCCATGGGCAGCGGGGACGTCTACCGCGCCGTGTCGATGGGCGGCGGCGGCTACGGCGACCCGCTCGACAGGGATCCGGAGCTGGTCGCTCGCGATGTCGAGCGCAGCCTGGTCACGCCCGAATGGGGCGCGCGCTCATGGGGGGTCGTGCTCAACGGCGCGGGGGACGTCGATAAGGGCGCCACCGAGGCGCGCCGGGAGGAGCTGCGCGAGGAGCGTCGGCAGGCGGCGGGATTCGCCTCGGCCGACAGCAATCCGGCCCGGCCGTGGACGCCCGCAGAAGAGGGCGTACGGCTGTCCGAGGCGCTCTTCTACGACCGCGGCGCCGAGCCGGTCGCCTACCGCTGCCGCTGCGGCCAGGCGCTCGGGCCGGCGGACGTGCCCTATAAGCAGCTCGCCGCCCAGGCCCGCTTCCCGGTGCAGCGCATCGGCCCCGAGGTGAACCCGTACCGGGTCGGTGGAAGCCGCTTCGAGCTGCGCGAGTTCTACTGCCCTGGCTGCTACACGGTCCTGGAGGTCGAGATCGCCCGCCCCACGGACCCGGTTCTCGACGACGCGCGGCTGACGCTCGTGCCATGAGCTACGTCGTAGCAGTCGACAGCGGGGGCACCTTCAGCGACTGCGTGGTCGTGGACGCTGACGGCGGCATGGTGCGGGCGAAGTCGCCGTCGACCCCGCCCGATTTCGAGCAGGGCGTGCTGGCGGCGGTTGGCGAGGCGGCCCGCCGTCTCAACCTGACGATCGAGGCGCTGCTGGGCGACACGACGATCTTCGCGCACGGCACGACGGTCGCCACCAACATCCTCATCACGCGCACAGGCGCGAAGACCGCGCTGCTGACCACCCGCGGCCACGAGGACGCGATCATCATCGGCCGGACCGTCCAGAAGGTGGCCGGCCTGTCGGAGGGTGAGATCGTGAACGTGGCGCGGCTCGCCAAGGCGGAGCCGCTCGTGCCGCGCTCGAGCATCCACGGCGTGGACGAGCGGATCGACCGCGACGGCGCGGTGGTCGCCCCGCTGCGCCTGGAGTCGATCGACGACGTGACCGAGATCCTGCGCGGCCAGGGGGTGGAGGCGATCGCGATCAGCTTCCTCTGGTCGTTCCTCAACCCCGAGCACGAGCGCAAGCTGAGGGACAGGCTGGCCGCCACGGGCAGCGGCAACGGCGCCGGACCGCGGTGGTTCGTCACCGCCTCGAGCGACCTGGCGCCTGTGATCCGCGAGTACGAGCGCACCGCCACGACGGTCCTCAACGCCTACCTCACCCCGGGTGTGCATGGCTATCTCTCGCGCATGGGCGAGCGGCTGCGCGCCGCCGGCCACAGCGGCGCGATCTCGGTGATGCACTCCGCGGGGGGCGTGTCGTCCCTCGACGAGGCCCGCCACCGCGGGGTGACCCTGCTGTCGTCCGGGCCGGCCGGTGGCATGCTGGGCACCCGGGAGCTGGCGCGCCGCCTGGGCCTCGACCCGGTTATCGCCACCGACGTCGGCGGCACGAGCTTCGACATCGGCACGATCGTCGACGGCGAGCCGGCCTACGCGGACGCCCCGGTCTTCGCGAAGTACCCGGTGGCGCTGCCGATCATCGACGTCACCTCGATCGGGGCGGGTGGCGGCAGCATCGCCTGGATCGAGCCGGATACGGGCGTGCTCAGGGTCGGCCCGCAGAGCGCCGGGGCCGCGCCCGGCCCGGCTTGCTACGGCGCCGGGGGGACGGAGCCGACGGTCACGGACGCGAACGTCGTGCTGGGCGGGATCGATCCCGACAACTTCCTTGGGGGACGGATGCGCCTCGACCGCGACCTCGCGGTCGAGGCCATCCGTAGCCGCGTGGCCGAGCCGCTCGGCCTCGAGCCGGAGGTGGCCGCCGCCCGAATCGTCGACATCGTCAACTCGCAGATGGCCGACCTGATCCGGCGGGTCACGATCGAACGCGGCCTCGATCCGGCCGGGTTCGCCGTCTTCGCGTACGGTGGCGCGGCGGGCATGCACGCCGGCGCCTATGCGCGCAAGCTCGGCTGCCGGCACGTGGTGGTCCCCCGCGCTGCGGCGGTCTTCTCTGCCTTCGGCATCGGCATGAGCGACGTCAAGCGCATCGCTGTGGGCTCGGACCCGTCGCGTGCGCCC
>JACCSF010000304.1 GCA_013813135.1 Thermoleophilaceae bacterium
GGCCGGCACCCTTCCGGCGCGCCTGCCGCGCCCGCGCCCGCTGGCCTGGCCGCGCATCGGGGTCTACCACTCAGACGACGAACGCCGCTTCCGCATGAAGGTGTCGCGTCCCATGCGGTGGCTGCGCGGCAAGCCGATCTGGCCTGGGTGACAGACGCGACCGGCTAGGATTGCCCGCCCGATGAGCGAAGCCACCCAAGCAATCGAGACCGACCAGGCGTCCCGCGAGGCCTCCGGCGCCCACTCCTACGGGCGCTACCTCGAGGAATTCGAGGTCGGAGCCGTGTACAAGCACTGGCCTGCGAAGACCGTGACCGAGGCGGACAACCACCTGTTCTGCCTGCTCACGATGAACCACCACCCGCTGCATCTCAACGACGTATACGCGCGCGAGTCCCAGCAGGGGCGCAACGTGGTGGTCGGGCCGTTGGTCTACTCGCTGGCGCTCGGCATGTCGGTGGGCGACGTGTCCGGCAAGGCGATCGCCAACCTGGCGACCGACGAGCTCTCGCACCCGGCACCGGTGTTCCACGGCGACACCCTGTTCGCCGAGAGCGAGGTGCTCGAGGTGCGACCGTCGGGATCGAAGCCCGACCGCGGCGTGGTGCGCGTACACACGCGCGTCTTCAAGGAAGACGGCACGCTCGTGGCCGAGTTCAAGCGTGCCGTGCTGGTGCCGCGCCGCCAACCGGACTAACGCGCCTGGTTCGACGCACGGCGGGAGCCGCCGTGTTAAAAAGGTGTAAACAAGCCTCGGCCCGGGCACGGTGGGAGGCGCATCGTCGTTGCCTTGGTCATCGCCGCTGTAGCCCTAGCCGCCCTCGTCTCACTTGCCCCATCCCTGTACGACGTCGTGGACAAGGGCAAGGGGCCGCCGATCGTCCCGTACGAGGGCAGCGGGGTGGTCTACAAGGTCCGCGTCCTGGACCAATTCACCGTCTACGCCGATGAGGAGTCGCGCCCGACCCCGGACAAGCTGAGCACCATCGGGCTCGTCGCTGCGGCCAGCATGTCGCTGATGACGCTGCTGCTGTTGAGGGCGGCAGGGGCGGACGCCCGATGGCGGCGCTTCTATGCGTTCGCGACCGCCGGTCTCGCCTATCTCGCCGCCGACGAGCTGTTCGCCTTTCACGAGACGCTCGGCCACAACCTGCAGTTTCTGGCCGATCTGCCAGGGGTCGAGCGGCCGGACGACGTGGTGTTCCTCTCCTATGGGGTCCCGCTCGCGATATTCGCTTGGGCGTTCCGGGACATCCTGCTGTCCAACAAGCGGGCGGTTCAGCTGTTCGCCGTCGGCACCTGCTTCTTCGCCGTCTCCGCGGCAGCCGACCTCGCCGGCGTGGGGATCGACGAGCCCGCCGAGGTGGTCGCATCGATCTGCCTGGCGGCGGGCCTGGTGCTCATCACGACGCAGATCCTCAGGCGCGAGCTCCGTTTGGAGCCCGAGCACAGCTCCGGCTTCGTCCGCCGCGCGGAGTCGAAGCCCCGGGTGCTCAGCGGCGCGCGACCTGGATGACCCAGACTGTCCGCGGGCGGCCGGCCAGGCGGCCCCGGGCGTGGCCCACCCCGAGCAGGTTCATCGAGCTGGTCAGCACCAGCCCGCGGTGGGCGGGCGACTGCAGCCAGGTGCGCACCGTGGCGCCGACCTGAGGCTGGAGCGAAAAGCGCATGGCGAGGGCCTCACCGCAGTGCGGGTAGGAGCGAGTGGTGGAGACGGCCGGGCGGTGCGCCAGCTGCTCGTGGCCGAGCAGCCATTGCGCGAAGGCGCCGGCCGAGCGGTTCAGGTTCGGCGCGGTGCGCAGAGCCGGCAGGCCTTCGGCGGCTCGGGCCGCGTCGATCTTCTCGATCATGCGCTCCTCCGGACCGCCGGCCACGGCGGTAGCCACGGGCGTCCCGCAGAGCCCGAGCAGCGCAAGCACGAACACGACACTGGCGTGTTTCAAACCGGCTCTCCCTGTGAAGGCCTACGGGGTTAGCTGACGGACTCGCGCCTGAGAGCAGCGCGTCACCTGACCGAGCAGGTGATTAGCCCCAAAAAGTGGATCCCCCGTTCGCCTCGTGGACCCGAGACGATTCGGCAAACCTGTGGGCGGAAGCTCTATCAGCCGGCTGGGACGGAACCGTCCGGATCGGCCAAAAAGCGCGCTACGCGGGCACTTTCGGCCTCCAGCGTGCGTCCGCGCACGCGCTCGATGCCGCGCGTGACGAGCCGACGGCGCAGCTCCGGATCGGACGCGATGCGCCCGAGCGCCTCGGCCGCCGCGTCGGGATCGCCGGGGGGAATCAGCAGCGCGGCGTCGCCGGCGGCCTCAGGCACGCCTCCGACGGCGGTCGCGACCACCGGCGTGCCTGCCGCGAACGCCTCCAGCAGCACTTGGGGCATGCCCTCGGTCCAGGAGATGTGCAGGAACGCGTTGGCGCCGCGGTAGCGGTCCATCAACCCGCCGTGGATGGGGAGGTAGCCGAGCAGCTCGGCCCGGTCCTCGACGCCGAGCTCGCGCAGGCGGCCGCGCAGTTCGCCCTCCAGCGGCCCCTCGCCGCAGATGAGAAAGCGCCAGTCGACGCCGTCGAGGCGAGCCAACACGTCGGCCAGCAGCAGCGGGTTCTTCTCGGTCTCGAGCCGGCCGACGCTGAGCACGGTCCGCTCCCCGTTCCAGACGCGGTTCCCTGCCTCGACCGGGTCGGCGATGTCGGAGTCACGCACCAGCGACACCGAGATCGGCAGCAGCCGGCGGGCGCGCGCGAAGTTGGAGGCCAGCTCGGGGCCGACCACAACGGTGGGCGCGCGGCGCGCGAGCAGCCGGTAGGAGCCCTCCAGCAGGTCGCCGGCGAGGTGGACGAGCCGCTTGCCGGGGTGGCGGGTGCGCACGTAGGTGGGGAAGTCCTGGCGCACGCCCAGTGTCACTCGCTTGCGGCGCAGCGCGGCGAGCGCGGCGAAGGCGAGGCAGAGCGGGTGCGGACCCAGCAGCCAGACCACGTCGACCTCGGGCAGCAGGCGCCAGAAGCGGCGCAGCGAGCGCAGCATCGCCACCGGGGCGCGCGGGCTGAGCATGCTCGGATACGAGGGGAGGCCGACGAACTCCAGGTGATCGGGCACGCGGTAGTGCGCGCGAGGCAGCGCGGGGTCGAGCTGCCCGAGCAGGATCGTGTGTTCCGCGGCCGCCGCCACGCCGGCGATGAACAGGACGAGCGAGCGGTCCGCGTACACGCCGTCGGCCGTGGGGCGGTACCAGTTGTCCGCGTAGACGGCGACGCGCAGGGGGCGCTCGGAGCTCACGCCCCGCTCCGCCGCAAGGTGTGGGCGAGAGCCCGCAGCGGCGGTCCGAAGCGCACGCAGCCGACCAGGAACCCGAAGCCCCACGCCAGGTGCATGGCGCCGAAGACCGCCGGCAGCGTGGCCACGTCGGCGGCCGTGGGGTCCACCTCCGAGTTGTTGCCGCGCCGGGTCTCGGCAGTCGCCACGCCGACCACCGCGGCGCACCAGAGCGCCACGGCCAGGCGCCCGAGCCGGCGCACGCGGCCCAGCGGGAGGATCGCAGCGGCCAGCGAGAGCGCGAGGCTCGGCGCCAGCAGGTGCGAGCGGCGCATGCTCTCCGGGTGCGCGCCGGAGGTCTTGGCCCGGTAGACGCCATAGCGCCAGTACTGGCGCGCCAGTGCGGACAGGCTGTCGCGCGGTATGTACTGTGCGCCCATCTCCGGCAGGCAGAGGATGCGCCCGCCGCTGCCGCGGATGCGCGCGGCGAGCTCGGAGTCCTGGTCGTTGTGCCAGTCCTCGTCCCAGCCGCTGTGCGCCTCGAGCACCGATCGCGGCCAAACGCCGGTGAAGCCGCTGTCCACCTCGATCTCGCTGGCGCCGGCCTGGCGGAACTGCGCGCCGCCCCGGCCCAGCGGCGTCTCGAGCGCCAGGGCCACGCGGCGCGACCAGGTGCCGTCGCCGCGGGCCAGCTGGGGACCGCTGACGTGGTCCGCGCCACCGCGGCGCAGCCGGGTGACGCCGCGAGCGAGGTAGTCCTCCGGGTACAGCGTGTGCGCATCCATCCGCGCGATGTACGCGCCGCGCGCGTGCGCGAGGCCGATGTTGAGGCTGACGGGGGTCGAGCGCCTGGGGTTTTGGAGGATGCGCACGCGCGGATCGGCCCGCTGCAACTCGAGCAGGATCTCACTGGTCCGATCCTCGGAGGGCCCGTCGATGAAGATGAACTCGATCGTGCCGTCGAAGCGCTGAGCCAGCATCTTCGCGGCCACCTCGCGGATGTGCTCCTCTTCGTTGAGGACGGGCGTAAGAACGCTCACGTCGACCCGCATGTCAACTCCTTGCCGTTCCTTGGCGTCAGTGGCCGACGAACTCGATGGTCTCGCCGAGAATGAAGTCCTTGGCCGGGAGCTGCTCCTCCCGGTCGCGCTCGACGAGCACATGGACCGTCTGCAGCAGGATCAGCAGGTCGAAGGCCGCCGATCGATGCTTGATGTAGTAAAGGTCGTGGCACATCTTCCAGGCGGTCCCGAAGCGGCTTCCCGCGTAGCCGCAGCGGACCTGCGCCCACCCCGTCAGCCCCGGCTTGACGAGCGCGCGGCGCTCGTAGTACGGGACCAGTCCTGACAGCTCGTTCACGAGCTCCGGCGGCTCCGGCCGCGGGCCAACCAGGCTCATCTCGCCCTTGAAGATCTGCCACAGCTGCGGCAGCTCGTTGAAATGGGTCTTGCGCAGCACCCGACCCGCGCGGGTGAGCATCTCGTCCTCGTTCATCGAGCCCCAGAGTTCGTCGGCGTCGGGGCGCAGCATCCGGAACTTCAACATGTCGAACTCGCGGCCCTCCTCGCCGACGCGCCGCTGGCGGTAGAAGACGGGGCCGCGGTCCTCGAGCTTCACGGCGAGCGCGCAGACCAGCATGAACGGGAGCGCCCCGAGCAGCATCAAGCCGGACACGAACAGGTCCAGCGCGCGCTTGGAGAGCGGGGAGGAGGGCGAGTAGCGCGGGTGCATGATGAACTGGAACCAGGCCGAGTTGATCGTGCCGATCGGCACGTGCCCGAGCAGGCCCTCGTAGAGCGCGGTCGCCTCGATCATCCGCACCTGCAGGTCGAGGCACTCGCGCGCCGCCCGCTCGAAGATCTCGAGCCGGCGTGACTGGGGCGCGATCACGAGCAGGTCGATCGATTCCTGGCGCACCGCCGAGCGCACGTCCTCGAGCGACCCGAGCCACGGCACGCGGGCGGGCGGCCCGGCCAGCTCCTCGCCGATGTAGCCCACCACCTTGTAGCCGCGGATGCCGGTGTCCTCGATTTCGGAGGCCAGCTTGTTGGCGAACGAGGCGCTGCCGATCACGGCCGTCCAGACCGGGCGGTCGGTCTCGAACCTCGACTCGAGCCAATCGGCCATGAACGTCGTGGTGACGGCGGCCGTCAGCGCGGCAAAGGCGGTCTGCGGCCCGATCAGCGCCTGCCCGAAGGCTCCGGGGATGAGCGCCACGGCGAGCCCCGCCGCGGGGACGAAGGCGTTGAAGGCCACGCGCGCGATCGGCATCAGGTGCAGCGGGCGCGGCTTGGCGCGCAGGGCGGTGGCGGTGATGATCATGACCGCGAACAGGAACACCACGGCCGACACCCGCACGCCGCGCACGAGCGCGATGGCGGAGGCCACGCCGGCGGGGGCCAGGCCGTACAGAACGCGCGTGTAGTAGCGCTGGGCGGCCAGCGCGCTCAGGACGGGCGCAGTGTCGCCGCTCCACTTGCCTTCCCCTACTGTCCGGAAGGTGACCTCGATTGCCGCGGCCACGACCGCCGCGAGGGCGACCGCGCCAATCGCGATGATGACGATCTTGGCTCCATCGCCCACGAAACCATCCGTGCTCGGGGCCGCAAGCGCGGCTGCGGGGTCAAGTAGGGCGGCTACCAGGCCGATGAGGAGAGCAACGTGAATGCGAACGATCGTCATATGGCTTCGGGACCTTGTATCGGCAGCGATCGTCACGTCGTTGATCGAGGCACAAACACTTCCAAGGCTGCTTTCATAGTAGTCGCATGAATTCGGCCGATACACAAGCGGCTCGGGACTCTTCGGGTGGCGGCTGGCGCCGCCCGCAGGCCAACAGCTCGGGCATCGAGCGCTACTTCCGCGTGCTGCGAGAGCGCGCCGGCCTGATCGCGCTCATCACCCTCACGACCACTCTCGTCGCGGGCGCCTACCTTGCCGTCGCCACCAAGCAGTACCAGGCCGAGGCCGATCTTCTTGTGATTCCCGCGAGCCGCGACGACCCAACGCTCAACACGCTCCCGCTGATCCGCGAGTCGAGCGACCCGACGCGCGACGTGGAGACCGCGGCGCGCATCACCGCGAGCCGCAACGTGGCCAAGCGCGTCAAGCGAGAGCTGGGGCTGGATGAGAGCGACGAAGCGCTCCTCGAGCAGGTGAAGGCCGAGCCGGTCGCGCAGAGCAACGTCGTCGCCGTGCAGGCGACGGCCGATTCGCCCGACCTCGCACGCGACATCGCCAACGGATTTGCGGACGGCGTGGTGGCGGAGCGCTCCAACGTCGTGCGCGCCGAGGCCGACAAGCTGATCGCTGGCCTGCGCCAGCAGCGGCAGAGCGCCGAGGACGCCGGCGAGAGCACCGATGCGCTGTCCTCCCAGATCGCCGCGCTGCAGACCGTGCGCGAGAAGGGCGACCCCACGATGCACGTGGAGACCCGTGCGGACGCGCCCGAGTCTGCGTTCTCGCCGCGCCCGATGCTCACGATCTTCGCCGGGGTGGTCGGCGGGCTGATCCTGGGCGTCGGCGGCGCTTTCGGCATGAGCGCCCTCGACCCGCGCCTGCGTCGCGAGGAGCAGCTGCGCGACCTCTACAGCCTGCCGATTCTCGCGCGCGTGCCGAAGGAGAAGCGCGCGCCCACGTTCACGCTCGGCAAGCGGCGCTTCGGGTTGGGGCCGCGCGAGCGGCAGCGCCGGGCGCTGCCGCCGGGTGAGCTGTCCGCGGCCACGCTCGAGTCGTTCCGCACGCTGCGCACGATGCTCGCGGCCCAGCGCCGCGAGGACGGCAACAGCCGCTCCATCCTGGTCACCGGCCCCTCGCCGTCCGAAGGCAAGACCACCACCGCCATCAACCTGGCCTCGTCGCTGGCGCTCGCGGGCAACCGCGTGATCCTGATCGAGGCGGACTTCCGCCGGCCGACGGTGGGGGAGGCGCTCGGAGTGCGCGCCCGCGTGGGCATCGGCGACGTCCTGCTCGGCAATGTGGCGCTCGAGGACGCCCTGGTGCTGGCACCGCCGTTCGGGGACAACCTCTGCGCCCTGCTGGTCGACCGCGCGGACGACTGGCTCGCCGAGGTGCTCTCGCTGCCGGCCGCACAGGCCCTGCTCGAGGACGCCAAGCGCCTCGCCGACTACGTGGTGCTCGACTCGCCGCCGCTCACCCAGGTGATCGACGCGATGCCGCTCGCCCGCCAGGTCGACGACGTCGTGCTGGTCACGCGCCTCGGCTCCAGCAACATCTCACAGCTCGCCCACCTCGGCGACCTGCTCGACCAGAACGGGATCCGCCCGGCGGGCTTCGTCGTCGTCGGAGGACCCGGGCCGGAGGAGTCGAGCTACTACCGCGAGGCCCAGCGCCGGCGCGCCGCTCAATCGGACTGGCTCGTCAACTTCGAGCAGAAGTCGTCCAGCCCGGGCGAGTCGGAGACGTCCGAGACGTCGACCTCCTCAGCCAAGCTGAGCGAGGCGCCCTTTGACCGCCCGGGCTGAACTTCCGACCCGGCTCCTCACAGCTGTACTGCTCACGCTGGCGCTGCTTGTCGGCGTCGTGGCGGGGTACAGCCCGCCGGTCGCGATCGGGCTGACGCTCGGGCTGGTGTTCCTGGGCGTCGCGATGACCAACCTCACCGCGGGCATCTGCCTGTTCGCGCTGCTGACCTTCCTCGACACCGTGCTTCCGACCGAGGGAGCCGGAGGCGCGTTCTCGGTGCCCAAGCTGCTCGGCCTGGTGCTGATGATCTCGTGGCTTGCGCTCGTGACCGTGGGCGAGCGCGAACACCGCGAGCGCCTCTTCAGCCACTCGGGGTTCCTGCTGGTGCTGTTCATGCTCCTCGGCTGGGTGCTGCTCAGCGCGGCCTGGGCCGAGGACACCGGCGCCGTCGTCGAGTCGCTTACCCGCTGGCTCCCCAACGTGCTGCTGTTCCTGATCGTCTTTGCCGGCGTCCGCACGCGCGAGCAGCTGTTGTGGGTCCTCGGAGCCTTCGTGGCCGGCGCCCTGGTGTCGGCGATCTACGGCATGGTCGTCCCGGCTCCGGCGAGGGACTTCGGGCGGCTGTCGGGGGCCGGTGGCGATCCGAACGAGACCGCCGCCGCCCTGGTGGCCGGGGCGGCCATCGCCGCCGCCCTCGCGGCTGTTCTCCGCGGCAAGCCCATCCTTCGGCTTGCCAGCGCCGCCGTCGTGCCGCTGGCCGCGTTCGCCTGCTTCCTGACGGTCTCCCGCGGCGGGCTGGTGGCTTTCGGGGCCGCTCTGATCGCAAGCATCGCGATGGCGGGCCGGCGCCGCGGCGCCGCGATCGGCCTGGCGCTGGCCGGCGCGGTGGTGGCGGTCGGCTACTTCGCCCTGTTCGCCCCGGCCGCGGCGCGCGAGCGCGTCACGGAGAGCAACGGCGGCACCGGGCGCCTCGACATCTGGACCGTGGGCTGGCGCATGGTCGAGGGAGCGCCGCTGCAGGGCGTGGGGGCGGGCAACTTCACGGTCGTGTCGATCCACTACCTGCTCGAGCCGGGCGCCCTGTTGCGCGACGACTTCATCGTCGACGTCCCGAAGGTCGCCCACAACACCTATCTGGAGGTGCTGGCCGAGCTGGGCATCGTCGGGCTCACGCTGTTCCTGATCGTGATCGTGTTCTCGATCGCCTGCGCGGTGCGCGCCGCCCGCTACGCGGAACAGATCGGCGATGCGCAGATGGACATCATCGCGAGGGCGGTCGTCGTGGCGCTGGTGGCCCTGCTGGCGGCCTACGCCTTCATCTCGCGCGAGTACAGCAAGCAGCTGTGGCTGCTGCTCGCCCTGTGCCCTGTGCTCCTGGAGATCGTCAGGGCCAACGGCCGCTCAGCGCAGCCGCCGCGGTAGCGGCGGGGGCCGCCGGTGCGGGCCCGGCACGCGGTTCGGGTCGCCCGAGAACACCGCGGCACACGGGCTGCCGGGCGTGAGCCGGAGGTCCGCGGTACCCGCGGCCTTGAACGACGCCCGCGCCACGACGTTGTCGATCCCCTCGAACCCGAACTGGGGCTCGATGATGCCTCCCGTGCCCTCGTCGCGGATTCCGCCGCCCACGCAGTTGCGCCGCACGATGTTGCCCGAGCCGACCGCGTCGCCGCGCTCGAAATGCGATTCGACATTGAAGCGCAGCGTGGAGTTGCTGATCACGTTGCCCTCCACGAGGTTGTCGCGCGGCGCGAGGTCCCCGAGGCCCCCGAAGAGCACCCCTTCGCCGTTCGAGTCGATGACGTTCCCGGCGACGTAGGTGCGCTGGGCGTCCGGGTACAGATGGACGCCGAGGTCGGCGTTGGCGTAGATCCAGTTGTCGACCACCTGCGTGTCGCGCGCGACGCTCACGTAGACGCCGTGGTCGTGGTTCGTCGCGGGGAGCCGCCCGCAGTCATGGACGCGGTTGCGCTCGATCGTCACGTCCCTCGCCACCCCGTAGCGCTCGTGCCCCAGGACGAAGCAGATCCCCGTGTGGCGGTTGGTCACGTCGTTGTCCGCGAACACGATGTTGTGGCCGTTCACGGTCGGGCTAGGCAGGCCGGCCCGGTTGCGGCCGTCGAGGTAGAGCCCCTGGATCACGAGGTGCGCGCTGTGCCCGTTCAGCCACAGCCGTCCCGCCAGCCTTGCGGCCTCGCCCGGGTAGGAGCGCAGCGTGATCGGCCTCGCCTCGGTCCCCCGCCGGCCGATCTCCACCGTGCCGGCGTACGTGCCCCGTCTCAGGCAGCCGGCCTGGCCGGGGCGCAGGGAATCGATCAGCCGGCGGACCGTCCTGAACGGCTGCTCGCGGGTCCCGTCGGCGCGGTTGGAGCCGTGCGGCGAGGCGACCCTGTCGCAGGTGAGGTCACGGCCCGCGCGCTCGTCATCCTGCCCGGCGCCGAGGACGACGCCGGTGCCGGCGGCGGTCACGGCCGCCCCCACGAGAGCCACTAGACCGGCCGATCGCACGCAACCCAGCGTAGCTGGGAATCAGCGTCTGGCCCAGGCGAACCGGCGCGCGAGCAGCCCGCGCAGGAAATCCACGTCCGAGCGCGCGATCTCGCCGGTGAGGCGCAGCGCCGCCAGATAGACCAGACAGGCCACCGCTCCGCCCAGGACCAGCACGACGAAGCCCGGATCGGTGCCCAGCAGCAGCAGCGGTACGCACGCGATCCCCGCCGCGATCAGCGCGCGCGCGAACGCAAGCGCCTGCGGGCGCAAAGGCAGGCCGACCAGCCGGCGCAGGATCAGCAGGTGGCCCGGCACCCAGATCAGGTAGGCCACGTCGTTGCCGATCGCACCGCCGACGATGCCGATGTCGGGGATCAGCACGACGTCGATCACGGCGTTCGCCGAGACCATCGCGATGGCCAGCGGCACCCTGCGCCGGGCCTCGCCCAGGTAGTTGACCCCGACCGAGACCAGCATGGCGGGGCCCGCGAGCAGCACGAACGGCGCCAGCGCGCGCAGGACCTCGGCCGAGTCGCGGTACTTCGAGCCGAGGATCGTGACGAGGATCGGTTCGGCCCACACCACGATGGGCGCGAGGAAGATGCCCTGGAGCGCGATGATGTAGCGCGACGTCCGCGCGAAGAGGTCCACGTCGGGCTCCACGCCCGGCCTGCGGGCGAGTCGGGGCGCCACGGCGGAGGAGACGGCACCGGCCGGGTAGTGGAGGAACCAGGCGAGCAGCACCGGGAGCTCGAACAGCCCGACCGCCCTGCCTCCGTCGACGAGGGCGCCCACCAGCAGCACGCCCATCTGGGAGAAGAGCCGAAACAGCCCGTCGATGATCAGCAGGGCGCCCGCGTAGCGCGCGATGTCGCGCGGTTTCAGCCCGCTGACGTGCGCGTCCCCGGTTCGCGGCGGGCCCACGACCCGGAAGACGAACGCGATCGCGATCCCGGCGCCGACCGAGTAGCCGATCGCTCGTCCGAAGGCAGCCCCCGCCGCCCCGCCGCCGAGGAGGACCAACCCGACCATGGCGGTCCCCTCGATCACGCTTTCGGTGGCGACGATGCGGAGGTTGACCGAGATCCGGCCAAGCGCCTCGAACACCCCCGTCACGAACAGGAACAGGCCCTGCGACAGCACCACGATCGCCATGCCGCGCAGCGGCCACGCGGCGCCCGGGGCGTCGAAGGCCTCCGTGATCGGCCCCGCCAGCGCGAACAGCGCCACGCAAACGGGAATCGAGGCGAGCAGCTTGAGCTTGAGCGCGTCGCCGAGCACGGCGGCCACCGCCGGGCGGCTGGCGCGCCGCTCGGCCAGGAAGCGCGGGGTGGCGGCGGTGATGCCGAGATCGGCGAGGAACACCCCGACGGCCGCGATCGCGGCGGCGAGCGCGAAGTGCCCGTAGTCCGTGGGACCGAGCTTGCGACCGAGGAAGAGGGTGACGCCCGCGGTGATCGCGGCCGTGGTCATGCGCGTGCCGATCGCGAAGGCCGCGTTGCGCGTCACGCTGTCGGCGGCGATCCCCTCGGCAGCCGCCGCCGGCTGGGCTACGTCACCCCCGGTTCCTGAATCCTGGGGCCCCGACGCCACTCGCCACACCGTACATCGTCCACAGGATGCGGCCGTGCCGGCGGCTACCCTTCGTCCGCTTGGAGGCGCGTCTCAAAGTACTGACACTGCTCGATCGGCTCACCGCGTCCGGTGGCGGGGAGCGCATGGCGATCCAGATCGCCACCCGGCTCGACCCCGAGCGCTTCGAGAGCGTGATCTGCGCCAGCAGGCGCCCCGGCCCTGTGGAGCTGGATCCTTCGGTCCCGGTTGCCGAGCGCATGGTCCAGGAGTCCGGGATCCGCTACCTCGGCCTTAACCGCCACTCAGGCCTGAGGGTCGACGACTGGCTGCCGCTCTACCGGCTCCTGCGGCGCGAGCGCTTCGACGTGGTCCACGCCCACAAGTTCGGCTCTAACGTGTGGGCCACGGTGATCGGCCGGCTGGCCCGCGTGCCCGTGATCGTGACGCACGAGCACACCTGGTCGTTCGAGGGCCAGCCTCTCAGGCGCCTGCTCGACCGAGAGCTGATCGGCCGCGGCAGCAGCGTCTTCGTCGCCGTCTCGGAGGAGGACCGCCGCAAGATGATCCAGATCGAGCGCGTGCGGCCGGACAAGGTGCTGTTCGTGCCGAACGGCATCTCCGCGCGCCGCCCCGAGGGCACCGACGTGCGCGCGGAGCTGGGCATCCCGCACGACGCTCCGGTGATCGGGACGGTCGGGGTGCTCCGGCCTCAGAAGGCGCTCGACGTGCTGATCCGCGCGACGGTGCCGCTGCTGCGGGAGCTGCCCGACCTGCACCTGCTGATCGCCGGCGAAGGCCCCGAGCGGAAGGCGCTCGAGCAGCTCGCGTACAGCGAGGGTGTTACGGATCGGGTGCTGCTGGCCGGGTTTCGCGACGACGTGCCGGACGTGATCGCCACGTTCGACGTGGCGGCTTCCTCGTCGGCGTTCGAGGGCAGCCCGCTGGCCACGATGGAGTTCATGGAGGCCGCGTGCCCGATCGTCGCCACGCGCGTGGGAGGCGTGCCCGACCTGATCGACGACGGCGTCCACGGGCTGCTGGTCGACTCCGGCGACGTGGACGGCCTCACGCACGCGTTGAGGCGGATGCTCACGGACCGCGAGGCTGCCAGGGCGATGGGGGAGCGGGCACGCGAACGGCGCCGCCGCGAATTCGACGTCGATGTGGTCGTCCGGCGCTTTCAGGCCCTCTACGAGCGGCTCAGGGCCGGTGGTGGGCCTCCGGCGTCGATCACCGAGCTGGACCCCGAGCGAAGCAGCGACCCGGCTATCCTGCCGCGCTGATGGCTGGCTCGCTCAGTCAGAGCGGCCTCGGCCGCTTCCTCAGCATCTCGTTCAACCAGCCGCTCGGCCCGCGCATCTCGCCGGACGGGGTGCGCGGCTACTACATCGACATGCGCGTCAAGGCCAAGTCGCCGAGCTGGCCCTCGTCAGACATCCCGCCGCTCGAGGACGCGCTGCAGGTGGTGGTGGCCCAGTGGGGCCTGGGCGCCTTCGAGCACTGGCTTGAAACGGGCCGCGAGGAGTGGCTGGGGGCCGCGCGCGCGGCGTGCGATCACTTCGTCGGGATCCAGCGCACCTCGGGGCGGCTCGTCGGCGGCTGGACGCACGAGTGGGCTTTTCCGCACAGCTTCCACCTCGATCCGCCCTGGGTGTCCGGGATGGCGCAGGGGGAGGCTGCCAGCCTGCTTGTCCGCGTCCACTCCGAAACGGGCGAAGACGCGCTGGCCGAGGCGGCGCTGAAAGGCATGCGCCCGCTGAGCGTCCCGAGCGCGGACGGCGGCGTCCTGGTCGAGCTGGAGGGCGGGCCGTTCTTCGAGGAGTACCCGACCTCGCCGCGGTCGATGGTCCTCAACGGCGGGATCTTCGCCCTCTGGGGCGTTCGCGACGTGGCCGTGGCCCTGGGCGACGCCGACGCCGGGCGGCTGTTCGAGGCGGGCGTGGACGCGCTGGCGGCCGGCATCGGCCACTGGGACCTCGGCTACTGGTCGCGCTACGACCTGTACCCGCACCGCCGCGTGAACATCGCCAGCAACGCCTACCACGAGCTCCACGTCGACCAGCTGGCCGCGATGAACGCGGTCTCGCCGCGGCCGGAGCTGGTGGAGGCCGAGGGGCGCTTTCGGCGCTACTACGAGCGCCGGCTCAACCGCGCCCGCGGCTTCGCGGGCAAGGTGGCGTTCCGGCTGGCGGTGCCGCGCTGACGGTCGCCAGCCCGGGGCGCCCGCCCCCGAAATAGCCACGAGCCCGGCAGCGAAAGGACCGCGGCCGGGCTCGTGGGCCCTGCATGGTTGTTGTCGTACGCCTCTAGGCAGACGGGCGATGCGTCAGCCGGCGCAGGCCGAGGCCCAGGCCAAGCAGAAGACCGCCAGCCGCCGCGAGCACGCCGAGGTCGGCACCGGTGAACGGAAGGCTTCCGCCTTCGTCCGCCGCGGCCTGGACCGGGGCACCGGTGTCTCCACCGCCACCCTGCTCGAGGCCTGCGACGACGTTGGAGCCGCCGTAGCCCTCGGTGCCGGACTGTGCGTACACGGCCGGAGCGGCGAGCGCGAGCAACGCGGTTGCTCCCACCACCGCGAGAAGCTTCTTGATTCGCGTCATTGGACCAGCGAACTCCTTGTCTCGATTCCGTCGCATTGTGTTAACCCCCAGCTGAGTGCTCATCCGTGTGCCCTGCGCTTCGACGGGCTCTCATCTGGCCTCTGTCTTTGATAACACGGGAATCAACTTGGCGTCAAACGAGGTAACAGTCGTTACCACAACCTGTTCAAAACCTATTCAAACCTAACCCGACGCCGCCTTGACGGCATCCGGCCCGGTGCTGGGAATCCCGCAATTTGGGCGCATTCTCAACTCTTTGGGGTATATCGGTCCCCGCACCGAACCGGTACAGCGCATCACAGTAGCCAGGGCGTCGGACGAACAGTTGGAGAGGGGCCGGATGGGGCCCGGAGCTCCGCGCGTGAGCGCCGCGGCGGCTCGGCGCCCTTCGTTGCCGCTGTTTTCCGGCGGCCAAGCGTCATTCCGGCCCGATCCGGCCCGCCACGTCCTCCTGGATCTCGCGGTCCGCCTCGAGCGGATCGAGGCGGTCGCCGCCCTCCGCGCGCTGCAGGGATTCTCCCGCGACCTCGTCCAGCGGGGCCATTCGAGTGGACTCGCGGATCAGCCGCACCGCCTCGCGCTGCCGCCCGGCCTGGGAGGCGAGCACGCCCAGGAGCAGATGCAGCCCGGAGTCGTCCGGGTCGCGCTCCAGCGCCGCGCGCAGCTTCTGCTCGGCCGCCGGGTAGCGCCCGCGCCGCAGCTCGATGATGCCGGCTGCCTTGTCCGGCAACGGGGAGAGCGGGTTGAGGCTCGATGCGCGGTCGAGGCGGTCCAGGGCGGCCTCGGGATTCCGGGCCGCGATCC